>CAIKWU010000408.1 GCA_903831155.1 uncultured Planctomycetaceae bacterium
CTCCAGGGCCGCTTCAGCATCGTGCAGGAGTGTCGCCAGCTCGTCGAGTTCCGCTTCATGAACCTCAACGGCACCTGGCCGCTGATGCCGCTGGCCGACGTCGTGTTTCTCCGTAACGTGATGCTCTACTTCGACGTCGCCACGCGGTCGGCCCTGGTGGCCCGAGTCCGCCGGGTGCTCCGTCCCGACGGCGTGCTGTTTCTGGGCAGCGCCGAGACGATGATTGGCATCGACGACGGCTGGAACCGCGTCTCGCAAGGGGGCTGCAGCTACTACAAGCCGAAGCCACGGCGTTGACGTGCGCCGTCTGGGGCTGCCCAGACTCCCTGGCTGTACACGCGGCGAGGGCAGACCCGAGCCACCAGCTCTACGGACGCCACTCGAGGCCGAGGATCGAGACGTCATCGAGCGGGCCGTTGGGCTGGCACCAGGTCTCGACGGCGTCGAGCAGGCTCTTCACGCCGGCTTCGATGGGACCACTCCGCGAGGCGGCGATGCAGGCCGCCATGGCGTCGTCGCCGTAAGGGTTCCGGTCCTTGTCCATCGCCTCCGGAACGCCATCAGAGTAGAGGAAGAGCCGGTCACCCGGGGCGAGTTGCAGCGACTTCTGCTCGTACTCGACGTCGGGCACGAAGGCGATCGGGAAGCTCTCCGTGGCGTGGAGCTCGACATCACCGCCCCCGGCCGGAACGCGCACCAGGGCGGGGTGGCCGCCGGAGCAGTAGTCGAAGCGGCCCGTGGGCAGATGGAGCACGCCGTAGAGGAGCGTGAAGTAAAGGCCCGAGAACTCGTCGGCCTGGAAGAGCCGGTTGAGCTGCGTGGCCACCTCGGCCGGCCGCGTGACGGCGATGCGGCCATCCGGGCCCTGCCGCACCAGCAGCGACTGGTCGGAGACCTTCGGCGTGAGGAAGCGGCCGACCGTGACCGCCATCAGCGACGAGGGGACGCCGTGGCCGCTGACGTCCACCACGAACAGGCCGGCGTGCTCGTCGTCGAGCGGGAAGACGTTGAGGAAGTCACCGGCGAGGCTCTGGCAGGGCACGTACCGCCAGGCGATGGCCGTGCCCGGGATGGCCACGTCGTCGGCCGGAAGGAGCGACCTCTGCACCTTCGCGGCGGCCTTGAGATCACGGAGCATGTGGGAGTTGATCCGGGAAATCTCGGCATTGGCGGTCGAGAGTTCCTCGTTCGACTTCTGCAGGCCGTCGCGGGCGACCGAGAGCTCCTGGTTGGCGACCACCAGCTCCTGGTTCTTGGTGACGGCGTTCTCGAAGGTCGAGACGAGCAGGTTCAGGACCTGCTGCCGACCCGCCTTGACGCGGAACTTCTGCCCCGCGAGCGACACCTCCAGCACGCCGGCCGCGGCGTCGTCGGCCGACTCCAGCGGCGACGCCAGCAGGGAGCCCATTCGCCCGAGGAGATACTCCGGCTCGTACGGCTTGGTGACGTAGTTGTCGGCCCCCGCATCGAGGCCGCGGATGATGTCGATCGGGTCGGAGAGCGTCGAGAGCAGGATGAAGGGCACGATCTTGAGGGCGGGATCCGACTTCGCCGCCTTGCAGAACTCGTAGCCCGTCATCTCCGGCATCTCGATGTCGGAGACGATGATGTCGGGCCGACGCTCGCGGGCCATGGCGAGCGCGAGGGCGCCGTTCTCGCCCCAGCGGACGGTGTGGCCGGCCTCCTCCAGCCGCCGGATCAGCATCCGGGCCTGGATGCGGCTGTCCTCGGCGATCACGACATCAACGCCCGATCGCGGGGCGGATGTCGCGGCGGCGTCTGCGGTCTGTGCCACGTGCCGTCCTGGCGTCAGGTGAACGTGGCCAGGGCCGTCGGCGCGTCCTTGTGGATGCTGAACAGCTTGTCGAGGTTCGTGATCTTGAAGACCGTGAGGATCTCGGGCCGGATGCCGCACATCTTCAGGCGGCCGTGACCGGCCGAAATCTTGCGATGGAGCTGGCCGAGCAGGCCGAGCATCGCGCTCGACATGAACTCCACGTTCGAGAAGTCGAGGAGCACGTCGGGCCCCGACGACTTGCCGATCAGCTGGGTGACCTCCGTGCGAATCTCGTCGAGGACCGTGTCGTCGAGGATCTTCTTGTCCGTGAACTGGACGAGGTGGATGTCCCCCTTCTTGCCGGTCTGGATGTGACGGAACTGGTCCATGGAGT
Source organism: uncultured Planctomycetaceae bacterium (assembly GCA_903831155.1). Classification (GTDB taxonomy): domain Bacteria; phylum Planctomycetota; class Planctomycetia; order Pirellulales; family UBA1268; genus QWPN01. Next base: position 2,172 of record CAIKWU010000408.1, read on the forward strand.
CGCCGTGGCAGGGTTGGAAAATGGGGCGGACTGCGTCGGCCCGCTCGATGAGCCTAGCGTGTCGCGTGGCCCCCCGCCACTCCCGGCCCCCCCGGAGGGTTTGCGCAGCCCGCGTGCTTCGCCATCGCCCGGGTGAACACGGCGACGAGTCTCATGAATGGTGCCGAAAAGGCCGATCGCTCCAACGGTCCGGGTGGTGAGGGTCGCACGGGTCGGGTCGATCTGGGGGGGCCGGGAAACCGCGGCCGACAGCCATGCTCGTTCGGATGTTGATGATCGCAGCCACGGCGTGGGGGGTCGCCCTCGCGGACGATCCCGTCGGGGAGCCCCTGCGAATCGACCCGATCCCGGTGCTCGGCGAAGACGCGGCCGTCGTCCTCGAGTCGCCCGGAGCGGAGTTCTGCACGACCGACGCCTCGGCACTGTTCGGCCCGGGCGACCCGGAGTCGGTGCCCGTCGAACTGCCGATCGCGGCATTCACCACGCTCGACGCGCCGCCCCGGGCCTCCTTCGCGGGCCCCGTCGAACGGGAGTACGTGACGTTCGACGTGCTCTTTCTCGACCGCGACAACGCCGCCGCCAATCAGCCGCTCGCCGTCGAAGGGCCGTTCGGACCGGGGCCCGGCGGGGTGGTGTTCACGACCCGGAGCCTCATGCCCACGACGGCACCGGGCGTGAGGCTCTTCGTGGGCCGACACGGGTGCGAGACCACCGGCTGGGAACTCGGCTACTGGGGCTGCTACGGCTTCTTCGGCGACGCAGCCGCCTCGCGGCCCGGCACGCAGGGTGGTCCCGGCGGGCTCTCCGTTCCCGGCGGCCTCGGCGACACCGTGCCGGGCTGGGATCAGGCAAGCACGCTCCGTGCCGCATGGTCGTCCACGCTCAACGTCGTCGAGTGCAACCTGCTCGGGACGGACTTCACGGCCGATTGTGATCCCTGTTCCCCGTGGCCGCAGCGGCGCTGCCGGAGCGAGACCGAGACGGACCTGATCGGGGGCCTGTTCTGGGCCGGGCTCGAGGAGCAGGCCGCGCTGCACGTCGCCTACGGCACGGATGCACCAACCGCCTACCGCGTGGCGACGAGCTCGAACCTGTTCGGCGGCCAGCTGGGCCTGCGGCGGAGGAGAACGTGGGACCGCTTCTCGCTGGAAGGCTGGCTCAAGGCTGGCCTCGGCGGGGCATGGCTCTCGCAGGGGGCATCGCCGATCACGAGCCCGCTGGCGGTCGGATCCGAGTACCGTCCCGGGCGGGAGGCGAGCGACACCGGCATGGGATTCCTGTCGAGCATGAACCTGTCGATGGGCTATCGCTTCAGCGACGCATGGGGCCTGCGCCTCGGCTACAACCTCGCGTGGCTCAGCGGCGTCGCCCTCGCGGCGAACCAGTTCGACTTCGACGCCACGACGACCGCCGGCACCGGAGTCCGCGGCGCCGGCGGCATGTTCCTGCACGGCGCGAACGTGGGCCTGGAAGGCCGCTGGTGAGCCCAGGCCGCGGCCGCTGATTCACGGCTGACGCGAGAAGAGCAGCGGCGGAGCGTCCTTCGGCGCCGAGGGCAGGGCGAACTCGAACGAGTCGGCCGACTTCGGCGTGACCTTCGCGACCATCGTTCCGGCAGACTCGCTCACCAGTGCGATCGCGTCGGCGGCGGTCTCGATCGAGCCCTTGAGCTCGACCACGGGCTTGCCGTCCGGCTGCGCCTTCCACGAGAACGTCGATTCGGCCGAGACGGTGAGCTCGATCGTGTCCTTGCCGCTCGTCGCCTTCCAGGTGCCCACGAGGTCGATCTCTGGAGCCGCCGGACCGGCCGCGGCGTCGGCACCAGCCGTTCCTGGAGCCGCCCCCGAACCCACCCCTGCTTCGGCTGCGGCTGCCGGCTTCTCCTCGGCGGGGGGCGTGAGTCCGTCGAGCAGCCGCTTCGCGACGACGTCGCCCGGCTGCTTCGCCACCACCACGCCGAGGGCCGCCGCCGCCATGTCGGTGTGGCCGCCCACGAGATAGTGATAGCCGAGCACGAAGTGGGCCGCCGCGTCGTCGGGATGCGTGCGGCAGAACTCCTCCAGCTTGCGGAGGTGCGTCGTGTAGGCATCGACGGAGCCATACACGTTGCTCATCGTCGTCCAGTCCATGCCCGGAGCCGTGGCCAGCACGGCGTTGAGCGCGGCGGCGGCCTCGGTGTAGCGGCCGAGGGCGAAGAGCGACAGCGCCCGCACCTCGTGGATGACCGAATCCTTCGGCGAAAGCTTGAGGGCCTGGTCGAAACCGGCGAGTGCGCCGGCGTAGTCACCCGCCCTGAACTTGCCGAGTGCGGCGTCGACGGCCGCATCGGCCGGAGACGACGGCGGAGCCGCCTCCTGGCTGGGCGGCTGCTGCGCGGCGGCCGGATCCGTGGCCGACGATGCGGCGTCGGCAGGAATGTAGTTGTTGATGATGACCGGCTGCGAATAGTCGTAGGGCGACGACGCCACGACGGCCGCCGGCATCGCCGAGTAGTACGGATTCACGTAGCCGGCCGCCCCGTAGCCCAGAGAGCCGTAGCCCAGCCCCCAGCTGCCGATGCTCGAGAGCAGGCCCCAGGTCGCGGCGCCGGTCACGAACGGTGCCCACCAGCCGCCGTTGTAGCCCCAGTTGTTGCCCCACCCGCCGTTGTACCAGTTGCCATAGTGCGGATTGACCCAGCCGTTGTTGTGCCAGCCGTTGTTCCAGCCGTATCCGCCTCCATAGCCGCCGCCGTAGCCGGGATACCCCCAGCCACCACCGCCATTCCAACCCCAGCCGCCGTACCCGCCGCCGACGTGCACGTTGTTGAAGTTGTTGTTGTTGAAGTTGCCGCTGTTCCAGTTGCCGTTGTTCCAGATGTTGTTGCCGTTGCCGATGCCCGGCCTGTTCCCACCGATTCCAGGTCGATTGGGCCAGTTCCCATGGCCGCCATTCCAGTGGCCAAGATCGCCTGGAAGAGGCATGGGGCGGTTGCCGCCGATGCCAGGGCGGTTTCCACCGATGCCCGGTCGGTTGCCACCGGGGCGGTTGCCGCTCAGATCACCGGGAAGAGGCGTGGGTCGGTTGCCGCCGAAGCCGGGCCTGTCACCTCCGAGGCCAGGACGGTTTCCGCCTCCCTGGCCGGGCCGATTGCCGCCGAGATCACCGGGCAGGGGCGTGGGCCGGTTGCCACCGATGCCCGGTCGGTTACCGCCGATCGTGCCGGGCAGCGTGGTGGGACGATTCACGTCGCCAAGGCCAGGACGTCCCGGGCGATTGCCGCCGGCCAATCCGCCACCGGCTCCCGGGAAGCCCGGGCTCGGGAACGAGGGCTTCGTTGTCGGCACTCCAGGCCGGTTCCCGATCTGGCCGGGGAGCGTGCTGACACCCGGTCGACCACCGCCGCCACCGCCACCCTGGCCAGGCAGCGGCGCCGGCTTCGTGGCGAATCCGCCACCGGGCCTGCTCGCCGATCCCGGCCCCGCGCCGAAGCCAGGACGACCGGGCATCGGAGCCGGCGACGGCCGCGTGGCTCCGATCCCTCCGGCCGCTCCGGGGAGACCAGCTCCGCCCGGACGACCTGCCAGGCCGGGGACGGGCGAAGGACCCGATGGGCGGATTGAACCGAGCCCCGGTCGCGACCCGATGCCGGGTGACGGAGCGGCGGGTTGGGGCCGAGTGCCGGCGTTGGGCAACGAGGGTCGCGCAGGGTTCGGCCGTTGCAGCGATCCCACGCTGGGCCGCTGGAAGTTTGGCACCTGCGGACGGGCCATGCCGCTCATGCCACCCATGCCGCCACCGGGCATTCCCGCGGGGCGCTGCTGGATGTTCGGCATGCTGGGCCGCGTCGCGGGCATGCTGGGCCTGGCCGTCGGCATCTGCGGACGCGGAGCCGCCATCTGCGGGCGGGCCGCCGGCATCGCCGGCCGCCCCGCCGGCATGGACGGTCGGGCTGCGCCCCCGCCCACACGGCCCATCGAGGGCCTGCCGCCACCAGGACCGCCGCCACCACCCGGCCGCGCGTCGGCCGCGCCGCTGAACAGCAGGACGATGATCGCGATCGATGCACATGCAGCCGGGAGCCGCATCGGTGAAATCTCCTCGAGGAGGGTGCGAACAGGGACCAGCGGTCTACGAGCGCCACCGCTCGTCGGTTCGGATCACTTGCCGGGCTGCGGAGGCTTGCGGGCGATCACGAGCTTGAAATCGGGTTCCTCGACGCCGCCGACGATCCGGTCGGTGCTCTCGACGACGAAGTGGTCGGCGTCGGAGGGACGGATCATGACGGTCGCCGAGCCGATCGTGCCGTCGGGCAACGTCGCCTCCGACTTCACGACCCAGCCTTCGTCCGTGCCCAGCCACTCGCCTTCGCTGAAGCCGCCGTCCGAGTCAAACGTCCACGA
>CAIKWU010000409.1 GCA_903831155.1 uncultured Planctomycetaceae bacterium
CTCCGCTGGTGGCAGCCACGGGAATGCTGGCAGCACGGGGCGAAAAGGGGACGAGCGCCTGCTGCTTCGGAGCCGGAGCCAGTCCCTTTATTAAACGACTCGGCCCGCGTGATCGCCTGGGCCTGGGCACCGTGGGCGTTTCTCTCGGTGGCCGTCTTCTGCTGGGGTTTGCCTGCTGTCAAAGCCACGCTCGAAGGCCGCCCTCACCGCGCGGATACAAGCCCGCGGCGTGAGCCGGGGGACGCATTGCCCGCTATCGCCGCCGCGGTTCCGCCGCCCGCGGCCAACCTGCCTCTGCTGCCGAAGCGCATCGTGGCCCCTGAACTCCAGGTGCCAAGGCTTGACGGCCGCATCGCAAAAGTGCCGCCGGCCACCCGTGAGCCACTTGAAATCGAACGGGCGATCTACCGGTTCAACTGGCTCTCGGCAGCAGGCACAGGGATCCTCGCCGCTGCCTTGATCGCGGTGCCGTGGCTCGGCATCTCCTGGCGACGGGCGGCCGTGATCTGGTGGGAATCGCTGCGGCGGCTCTCGCTTTCGCTCCTGACCATCGCGGCGATGCTGGCGCTTGCATTCGTGACCCGGTATTCCGGTACCGATGTCACACTCGGATTAGCCCTCACCCGGTCGGGCTGGCTCTATCCCGTCTTCTCGGCTCTGCTGGGCTGGCTGGGCGTCGCGCTGACAGGGTCCGACACCTCAAGCAATGCGATGTTCGGCAGTCTGCAACGCGTGACCGCGGAGCAGTTGGGCTTGAACCCGCTGCTCATCTGCACCGCCAACAGCACTGGTGGCGTGATGGGGAAGATGATCGACGCGCAGAGTATCGTCGTATCGGCGACCGCGACGGGCGTGCACCGTCAGGAAGGTGCGATCCTGCGGCGGGTCTTCCCGCACAGCCTCGCGCTGGCGATCCTCATGGGTCTGCTCGTCTGGCTGCAGTCGGGACCGCTCGCGTGGATGGTGCCCTAGTGCGACAAAAAACCACAGCCGGAGAGGATGCCCCTCCGGCTGCGGCGTGTGCTTCGATCTGCTTTCCGGCCAGGCCGTAAGCAGAGCTTCACGACTGAAGACTACGGCTGCTCCGAGGTCGGCTCGGAGCCGTTCCGCGAGAAGAGGCTGCCGTACAGCGTGGCGCTGATTTCAGGGGTCACGGCACCCACATGCCCGTCGGCATAGGTGTGGATCGTGATGCCGGCCTGGTGGTTGCTGGACGCACCATACGTACCAGCTCCACCGTATCCGCCGAACGAACCCGTGGTGGCCTGATTATCCAGCACGGCAACAGCCATGCTCGTCGGACCGGCCGTATTTGCCACGGCTGTGCCGTGGGATGCGGTCACCCACGAACGGGCACCGTCGATCCAGCCAGCCTGACCGACTTCCCTCGTCTCGGCAATGGCGAAGGTCTTCGACGTGCCGTCGGTGATCTGCGCCAGGGTGATGCCCGTCTTGGGAGCCGTCGCCTCCGTGCCATACGTTTCCGCCGTGATCACACCAGC
>CAIKWU010000410.1 GCA_903831155.1 uncultured Planctomycetaceae bacterium
ACCGGGGGTCACGCCGCCATCGGTGCTGTCCGTCCAGAAGGCCCGGTCGGCGTCGTTCCCAGTCAATGAGTTGGTGTAGGTGTTGTAGTTCGGCTCGAGCACGAGCTGGTCGCCGACGATGGTGCCGGAGTTCGAGTTCGAGATCGTCGTCTTCAGGTCCGAGACACCCCACCCCGAACCGAACACGTACGACCCCTGCGAGCCGGCCGCGTTGTTGAACACGTTCATGAAGCCGGTCCAGTTGCCCGCGAGCACCGAATCGGCCCCCACGACCGCCGTCGCAAGGATCCAGCAAGCCACCCAGGACATACGGCGAACGGACGACGAGAACATGCGAATACCCCCTCGAAGGACAAGCCAAACTGGGATGCGACCACCCCACCGAAGGAACCAAGAGCAAACGCCGAGCCAAAAATCACAGAAAAACGAAAAGGCCATAAAAAACAGCTTTTGCTGGCACATCGCTCAGGAAATCTTCGCAGGAATGTGGAAACCGGCCGCCGGCCGATTCGCAATAGCTGTGAAACCAACGCCCGTTTTCGCGACACCGTTTCCCGGTCCCTGCGAAACTGTTCCAGTGACGGTTTCTCAGGTCGCCGTACGGCTGCCGTAGCCCTGCAACCATCCTGCAAACCACCCGTTAAACCGGCATGATCGCGCGAAAAGTCGTTGGTGCCGAAGCCTGGATCGCCAGCCTCGCGATCGCCGCGATGACGACGTTCCAGGCGTGGGGGGCACCGCCAGATGCTCCGCATCTCCGCAAGCCCACGATCGCCGACACGGTCCGGGCGAACATGTACGCGGACAACTGGTTCTGCCTCTCTATCAATGGCGAACTCGTGCCCGTCGACTCGATCGCGTTCCTCCCGCACAACGTGATCGCGGTGGACGTGCTGCCCCGCTACCCGATGACGATCGCGGTCATGGCGAAGGACAACGCCCACCCGAAGCAGCCGTTCTACGACGCCGATTTTGCCGGGGCATCGTTCATCTGGACTGCCGATCTCAAGCTCGACAACACGGTCATCTTCCGTCGCGTCATCGACACACCGCCCGACGGAAAAGCCCGCCCCGACTTCTCTCGGCTCAACGACGTGGTGCCCGAGGGTCCGCCTCCCGGTGGTGGGCGGGGGCCGGGCGGCAGTCGCGGGCCGGACGGACGCCGGCCGCCGCCGGGGAGGCCGCGATGAATCGCATTGCTGCGAGAATCGCCGCCGCCACCTCGATCGTCATCGTCATCGTCATCGTCGTCGTGAACGCGACGCCGTCCGCCCAGGCGAACGACACGGTGAAGCGGCCCAACATCATCCTCATGCTCGCCGACGACCAGGGGTGGAACGGCCTCTCCGTGGCGATGCATCCGGCCGAGGCCGGCTCCCGCAGCGACCTCATTCAGACGCCGAATCTCGAGCGGCTCGCAGCCCAGGGGATGCGGTTCTCGGCCGCCTACGCGCCGGCCCCCGTGTGTTCCCCCACGCGGATCAGCCTCCAGACCGGCAAGAGCCCGGCGCGGCTGCACTGGACGAAGGCCGCGCCAGCCGAGCAGGGCCACAGGCTCGTCGAGCCAGCCCTCATCAAGCAGATCGCCGACGACGAGGTGACGATCGGGGAGCTCCTGCAGTGGTCCGGCTACGCGACGGCCCACTACGGCAAGTGGCACATCGCCGGCGGCGGCCCGGGCCACCATGGCTACGACGAGCACGACGGTGACACCGGCAACGAGCACGCCTACGACTTCACGGACCCCAACCCGGTTGACATCTTCGGCATGGCCCGCCGCGCCGAGGCGTTCATGGAAACGAGCCAGAAGGCGGGCAGGCCCTTCTACGTGCAGCTCTCGTGGAACGCCCTGCACGCCCCGGAGAACGCGCTGCAGGCGACGCTCGCCAAGTATGCGAGGCTCACCGGTGGCGGCCCGACCGACAGGCGCACGAGCATCGCCGCGATCAGCGAGGACCTCGACACCGGCGTCGGCATGGTGCTCCAGTCGCTCGACAGGCTCGGGCTGGCCGACGAGACGATCGTGATTTACCTGTCCGACAACGGGGCGGGCGGAGGCGGAGGCCGCCGCGGCGGCCTCGGGGGCGGCAAGGGCTCGGTGTGGGAAGGGGGCGTTCGCGTGCCGTTCATCGTCCGCGGCCCAGGAATCGCCGCCAACTCGTGGTGCCACGTGCCCGTGGTGGGCTTCGACCTGCTGCCCACGTTCTGCGAGTGGGCCGGCGTGCCGCCCACGGCCCTCCCCAAGGATCGTGACGGTGGCAGCATCGCGTCGCTGCTCGCGCATGGCGGCACCGGCACCGTCTCCAGGCCCCGCGACGAACTCGTGTTCCACTTTCCGCACTACCAGTCGGGCAACACGCCCCATTCGGCGATCCGCATCGGCGACCTCAAGCTGCTCAAGTTCTACGAGGACGAGAGCGTGAAGCTCTTCGACCTCGCCGCCGACATCGGCGAGCGTCGTGACCTCGCCGCAGAGCGGCCCGCCGACGCAAAGAAGCTCGAGGAGCGGCTCGAGACGCACCTCGCCGCGGTCCACGCCCAGTTTCCGACGGCGAATCCCCGCTTCGATCCCGACGCACCCGCCACGGCTCGGCCTCGCGGCGGCAAGGGTGGGCCAAACCGCGCCATAAAGAAGGAGCGACCATGAGCCACACAACTCTCCCCGCGATCCCACATTCGCCTGGCGGGGGGCTCCCCGTGCCCCCAGATCGGCTCAGCTCGGGGCTGCCCATGCCCCCAGATCAGCTCAGCGAGGGGCTGCCCGTGCCCCCAGATCAGCTCAGCGAGGGGCTGCCCGTGCCCCCAGATCGGCTCAGCGAGGGGCTGCCCGTGCCCCGGGAGCCGGGCTATGGAAGCAAGCGAAGCCAGGATGGCGAAGCGCAGCGGACATGCAGAGAGCGTC
>CAIKWU010000411.1 GCA_903831155.1 uncultured Planctomycetaceae bacterium
AGGCAACGTCGCCCTCGAGTCGATGGGGTTTGAGACGTTCGGATTCGGCGGAGGCCGCGAGGACGTCTGGGAGCCGCAAAACGACATCTTCTGGGGGCCGGAAAGCGAGTGGCTCGGAGCCACACGGTACAGCGGCGATCGCCGGCTCGAAAACCCGCTCGCAGCAGTCCAGATGGGCCTGATCTACGTCAATCCCGAAGGGCCCGACGGCAAGCCCGATCCACTGGCGGCGGCCCGCGACATCCGCGAGACATTCGGCCGGATGGCGATGAACGACGAGGAGACGGTGGCCCTGATCGCCGGCGGACACACCTTCGGCAAGGCCCATGGCGCGGCGAGTGCCGACAACGTCGGCCCTGCCCCAGAGGCAGCCGGCATCGAGGAACAGGGGCTCGGCTGGAAGAACGGCTTCCGCACGGGCAAAGGGGGTGACACGATTACCAGTGGCCTCGAGGGCGCCTGGACCGCGACGCCCACGACCTGGTCGAACGGCTACTTCGAACACCTCTTCGGCTATGAGTGGGAACTGATGAAGAGCCCGGCCGGGGCCTGGCAGTGGACCCCGAAGGAGAAGTCGGCGGAGGGCACGGTGCCGGATGCCCACGACGACGCCAAATCCCACCCGCCGATGATGTTCACCACCGACCTCGCGCTCCGCATGGATCCGCAGTATGCCCCGATCGCGAAGCGGTTCCACGAGCACCCGGAGCAGTTTCAGAAGGCGTTTGCCAAGGCCTGGTACAAGCTCACGCATCGCGATATGGGGCCGGTGTCGAGGCTGCTGGGCCCCCATGTGCCGGAGCCGCAGATCTGGCAAGACCCCGTGCCCCCGGTTGACCACCCGCTCATCGACGAACGGGACATCGCCGCCTTGAAGGCCAAGATCATCGGCACCGGGCTTTCGGTCCCCGAACTCGTGTCGACGGCCTGGGCCTCGGCATCGACGTTTCGGGGCAGCGACAAGCGAGGTGGCGCCAATGGGGGCCGGATCCGTCTGGCGCCGCAGAAGGATTGGGAGGTCAACCAGCCGGCCCAACTGGCGAAGGTGCTCGACCGGCTGGCGGCGATCCAGAAAGAGTTCAACGCTTCCCAGAACGGTGGCAGACAGGTGTCGATGGCCGACCTGATCGTGCTCGGCGGCTGCGCGGCGGTCGAGCAGGCCGCCAGTCAGGCCGGACAGGAGGTGACAGTGCCCTTCACGCCCGGTCGGACCGATGCCACGCAGGCGACGACCGACGTCGAGTCGTTCGCCGTGCTGGAGCCGAAGTCGGACGGGTTTCGCAACCATTTCGCTCGGGAGATCGACCGGCCGGCCGAGGAGTTGCTCGTCGATCGGGCGCAGCTGCTCACACTCTCGGCCCCGGAGATGACCGTGCTCGTTGGCGGCCTGCGGGTGCTCGGAGCGAATGCCGGCAGCGGGCCGCTGGCCCACCTCGGCGTTTTCACCGACCGGCCCGGGGTGCTCACCAACGATTACTTCGTGAACCTCCTCGACATGGGTGTCGACTGGCGAAAGTCACCAGTCTGCGACCACTTTTTCGAGGGCCGGGATCGGAAGACGGGCGCGGTGAAGTGGACGGCGAGTCGGGTCGATCTGGTCTTTGGCTCGAACTCGCGGCTGCGGGCGATCGCCGAGGTCTACGCGAGCGACGATTCAGGGCGGAAGTTCATCGCCGACTTCGTGGCAGCTTGGAACAAGGTGATGAACCTCGACCGCTTCGACCTGCCGCCCGCCGTGCGGCACGGGACCGACGACATGGCCGCGGCCGTGTTACGAAAGCCGTGAGGGGCTTCGCGTCATCGCACCCAGAGCAGCGGCTGCGTGATCGGTACGTTGCGGCGGACCTCGGGGTCGGTTGAGTCGGCAGGGAGCCGCTTCCAGAGGTCGAGGTAGGCCGGTTCCCGTAA
>CAIKWU010000412.1 GCA_903831155.1 uncultured Planctomycetaceae bacterium
CAACTCGAAGGTCTACTACGTGGTCACGGAAGGAGCTGGCTTCGGCGACAATATCGCCCGCTTCCCAGTGACCGGCAATGAGACCGTGCTCGATGCGGTGTCGCAGATCAACGGGCTTTCGCGGCTCTCCAGCAAGGATATCTGGATCGCTCGGCCGGCCCCCTCGGGCGTGGGCTGCGACCAGATTCTGCCGGTGGATATCGAGGCGATCATGAAGGGCGGCTCCACGGCCACCAACTATCAGGTGTTACCGGGAGATCGAGTATTTATCGCTCAGGACCAGTGGATCGCGGCCGACAGCATCATCGGCAAGATCACGGCTCCCTTCGAACGGATCTTCGGCTTCACGCTGCTCGGCACGAGCGTCGTGCAGCAGATCAACCGCTTCCCCTTCGGCTTCAACCCCAACACCGGATTCTGCTGGGTGGCTCGCGAGGTGTATGGCGAGCACAACCCGCAATGGCTGCTCTTCCGGGCCTGGTTGCTGACGGAAGCCCCGGTCTGGCTACGGGATGCCTACGGTGCCCATGGCGAGCAGTTTGCCGCCTGGATCTCCGACAAGCCGGTCATGAAGGCTGCTGTGAAGGTGCTGATGGATCAGGTGGTGAGCCGGTATGAGGCCGAGATGCCGAAGGCGACGGCCGAGTGATTGATCGGCGGTTGCCGGACGGGATAGAGTGGTAGAGGAATGAGACGGCTACGACCCCGAGGTGCTCAGATGATCCAGCGAATCGAAAACGTGATCGGACGAGGGATGATGCTGGCAGCCGCAGTGATCGTTGCCACGTTGATCACTGCCCAACCCGCCGAGGCTCAGCAGGGGCGTTCGACGTTTTCTGCGGGCCGCACTGGTGGCGGTCAGAATGCCGAGTTGCCCTTCGCCTCCAGCACTTACCGCCGGCCAGCGGTGAGCCCCTACATGCAGCTGCAGCAGCAAGGCTACAACCCGCTTCAGTCGCAGAACATCTATCAGACGATGGTGCAGCCGCTAGTGCAGCAGCAGCAGCAGCAGATTGAGCAGTTGAGCCAAAGACGGCAGATGAGCCGCCTTCAGAATCAGGTGCAGCAGATCGGGCGCGACACGTCGAGCCGCCAGATCGATGAATCAATCCGCCCCACCGGCCATCGGGCGACGTACATGAACTACTCGCACTTCTACGGCGGACGCTGAGCAGGCGAGTTTCGCGGGCCCGGGGTCGAGCGTAACGCTGCCCGCGGCCTCACGGCCGGTCGGCTTTCACGAACGCTGCGCGGCAACTCTACGGCGCACCCCGCCCCGACCCGGCCGGCGCGATCATCTCGTCGTGCCGAATCGCCGCCCGCTTCGCAGGCTCGATCAGCCCCGCCCGCTGCCAGCCGCGGACCGCGAGATTCAGCGACGCAATCGCCAGATGACGCCGGCCATCGCCCTCCGCCCGCGAAGCCACCTTCTCCGCCACCTCGGCAAGCGCCGCCGCGCGGTGGGGCGGCAACGCCCTGAGCGGAATCTCCTTGAGGGCCTCGTATTCGGCCTCCACGTCGTCGAACTCATACGTGGCCGACGCCAGCACGATCGCCCGATCGAGCGTGGCCGGATTGCCCGACGCGGCCGCCATCTTTCGGGCCTCGAGGAGCATCAGCCACTTCATGTCGCGATCCTCCTCCGCGACCGCCGCATCGATCAGGGCCTCGGAGATCACCGTAGCGCCGGCCGTCGTGCGGCCGCGGGCGAGGATGCCGGGATAGCGCCGGTCGAACTTCGAGCGGGCGTCGACAAGGGCCCGCGCCGAGGGCGGCGCTTCGCGGGCCGCCGCGGCCGGGAGCTGCTGCATCGTGGGACGCGCCGGCGGGGCTTCGACGGGAGAACCGCCGGGCTCGACGGACGGCTCGGCACGGGCCGTGGCGGCGACGAGGGCGAGAAGGAGCGGGAGGCGACGCATCATGAAAGCGTATCACGCGGCCGCGCGAAAGCGACGCGGAGCGA
>CAIKWU010000413.1 GCA_903831155.1 uncultured Planctomycetaceae bacterium
CCCCGCGCCGCTTCGCGTGCTCGAGCTCCTCGAGCACCACCATCGCCGCGCCCTCGCCGAGCACGAAGCCGTCACGGTCGTTGTCGAACGGCCGGCTGGCCCGCTGCGGCTCGTCGTTCCGGGTGGAGAGCGCCGTGAGCAGGTTGAAGCCCGTCACGCCGAAGGGATGGATCATGCTGTGAGTGCCGCCGGAGAGCATCACGTCGGCCTCGCCGCGGCGGACGATCTCGCAGGCCTCGCCGATGGCCTGGCTCGACGCGGCACAGGCGGTGAGGCAGTTGAGGTTCGGCCCCTGGGCGTCGAACAGTCCGGCGAGGTGGCCGGCGGGCATGTTCGGCTCCTGCTCCACTTCCGAAAGCGGGTGAAGCGTCTCGAGGCCGAGCTTCGTGAACTTCGCCACGTCGAGCGTGTCGCCCTCGATCGAGGCCATCATCATCCGCGTGAAGGCGTCGAAGTCCTGCTGCCCCTCGCCGCTGCCGAGGTAGATCCCGAGCCGCGTCGGATCGCCGGGCAGGCCCTGCCGGAGACCGGCGTCGGTCATCGCCTGCAGCGCCGCGCCGGCCGCGAACCTCGTGTGCCGTCCGCAGAACTCCCACGACTTGGAGTCCTGCCCCTCGTCGGAGATGTCCCAGCCCCTCACCTCGGCGGCGATCTTCGTGGGAAACCGCGACGCATCGAAGATGGTCGTCAGCCCCACGCCCGAGGCACCCGCCACGAGGTTCTTCCAGAGCGGCTCCACCCCCACGCCCAGCGGCGTGATGCAGCCCATCCCGGTGATCACCACCCTCCGCCTGGCCGTGGCCATCGTGATCCTCCGAGTCGCCTCACCAATCGGGCCGCGCGAGCGGATTGCCCGCCTCGTCGCGACCGATCTCGTAGATGTGCATCTGGTCGAGCCACCGCAGCAGCTCGTCGGTCTCGAAGAGCTTCGGCACGCCTTCGCCGGGCTCGAGGTGGGCGAAGAAGAGCTCGGCCTGTCCCTGCACGCGGTCTCCCACGGTGCTCGTCACCTTCGTGAGCGACCCGGTGGGCTTGAGGTCGAGCACCTCGGCCCGGAAGCGGATCGTGTCGCCGGGGACGGCGTCGAAGTGAAACTCGGCCGCCGCCACCTTCGCCAGCACCACGCGACGGTTGAAGTCGAGAGCGTCGGCCACGAGGAGCCCGGCCGCCTGGGCCATGCCTTCCACGATCAGCGAGTTGGGCATGATCGCCACGCCTGGAAAGTGGTCGTGGAGGTGCTCCTCGGCGAGCGACACGTTCTTCACCGCCGTGGCGTGCCTGCCACGGATGAACTCCTCGTAGCGATCGATCCAGAACCAGCGCATGTGACGAGATCGCGGCTGTCTGCCGCCTCTTCGGGGGAGCCGAGCGGGCGAGTCCGCCCCGGGCCGGAGCCTCAGGCGGCCAACTTGCCCTCCACGTACTTCACCATGTCTTCCACGGTGAGCGTGTTGGCGAAGTTCTGGACGCTGGGGTTCGACTCGAACTTCGAGAGCGAGAGCTCCGCGAAGGGCATCCGCGCCTTCAGGGCGGCGATGCCGGCCGGGGTGACCTTGCCGTCCTGCACGAACTCGGAACTCGAGAGGACGTCCTCCGGGAAGAGCTCGCCGCGGGAGATCTTGATGTTGAACGCCTTTTCCAGCCGGAACACGATGTCGAGAAAGTCGATCGACTCGGCGCCCAGGTCGCCCACCATGGTCGCGGTCGGGGTGACCTCGTCCTCGTCGACTCCCAGGGCATCCACGAGGGCTGACTTCACCTTTTCAAAGATTTCTTCGCGGGACGGCATCGACGCTTCACCTTGGGCAAGTGGGAATGGGGCCGGGCGGAAAATCCGCGTGTGTTGTAATGTCGGCCAGCCGGCATGGGAACCCGAAGGCACCCATTTTCCGCCGGTCGGGCGGGAGCAAACGGAACAATCGGCCGCGTTTTGCCCCGAAATCGACCCCTGGGGCTCAGCCGCCCGCCGCGGCCCCCGCCGCCGCCGGAGCCCCGTGGCCCACCTGCGACACGTAGGCCACCGGCTTCTGGGGGATGCCGCGGGCCGGATGGAGCAAGGCCCAGAGTTTTCGCATCTCGGACCGGACCCTCGCGTCGAGGGCGGCCCCGTGGGCGAGCCTGTCGGCCATGTTGTACCGCTCCAGCACCAGCCGGGCCGTCAGGCTCGTCCGGTCGCCGACCGAGCCGGTGGCCTTCACGGTGGTGGTCTTCTCGTCCTGGGCCGTGACCTGGACGTTCACCGTGAGCACCCGCCCCGGTTCGACGAAGTCGCCGTACTTCACGTTCCGGGCCGTCCGCAGCACGACCATGCTGTGCGCGAAATCCTCGCCGAGCCGGATCGTCCACGCGGCGGCCTGCGTCAGCGCCTCGAGCATGAACACGCCGGGCAGCACGGGGAACCGCGGAAAGTGGTCGCCGAGATACTCCTCGGCCAGGGAGACCGTCTTGATGGCCGTGATCGACTTGCCTGGCTCAATCTCGAGCACCCGATCGAGCAGCGTGAACCGCATGTGGTCGTCTCCTTCAGCAGCGAGCGAGCCGAGAGTATAGGGGTCGCCCACCCTGCCACAACCGCATCCGGCCCGTGAATCACGCGGCCTGCCACGCTGACAGCCGGCGTGACCGGAGCGACTGCCAAGGTTTGCCAGCGACTGGCGACCGAGGCCGCCGATTCGGCCTCCACACGCGGCCCAGGCCCGGTGATCGGGCGTTCACGCCGACTGGCACGCTGTTTGCATTTCGTCTTCGCCATCGAAGGCGGGTTGCCTTCGACACCGTCGCTGCGAATCATTCCCCGCGCAGGAAACGCCGGGAACGAGATCTCCACGGACGGTGGCCCATCCATCGACCGCCCCGAGGAGTCCGACCATGCCGACGTTCCGCCAGGGATTCGCGCTCCCCTTCGACGAACTGCGCGACGAGCTCGATCGCTTCTGGACCACGCTCACCGCCGCGCCGCCGCTGCACGGCTGGGGCGTGCGTCCGGCCGAGGGTGTCTTCCCGGCGGTCAACGTCCGCGAGGATGACGCCGCCGTGATCGTGGAGGCCGAGCTTCCCGGCCTCGACGCCGCCGACATCGACATCACCGTCGCGGGCGACGAACTGGTGCTCAAGGGCTCGCGTCCCGAGACCTGCCCGGTGCCGCCGGCCGAAGGCAACGGCGACACCGACGGCTCGAAGAAGGAACGCGTCACCTGGCACCGCCGCGAGCGGGGCACGGGGGCGTTCGAGCGGCGGATCCCGCTGCCCGTGGCGGTCGAAGCCGGACGGGTCGAGGCCCGCCTCGTCGACGGCGTGCTCACCGTGACCTGCCCCAAGGCGGCCGAGTGCCAGCCGCGGAAGGTCGAGGTCCGCACGGCGTGACCGTCGGCCGGCACGGAGTTCCACCCACACCCTTCGCTCATCCGTGAGCATTCCAGGAGAACCCAACCCATGGTCACCCAGTCCCACTCCACCGGCCCCGCCACCGCGGCACGTCCGGAGCCCTCCCTCACCTACCAGCCCAACGTCGACGTCTGCGACCTCGGCGGCGAGGTGCTGCTCGTCGCCGACATTCCCGGCGCCCGCGCCGACGGCATCGACGTGACGTTCGAGGACGGCGTGCTGTCGATCGCGGCCACCGTGCCCGCCCGCGACCTGCCCGGCCGCGCGGTGCGGCAGGAATATGGCATCGGCAACTACCGGCGCTCGTTCCGCCTCGGCGACGGCTTCGACGCCTCGCAGATCGCGGCCGACTACCGCCGGGGCGTGCTCACCGTGCACGTGCCGCGGCTCGCCGCGGTGCGGCCACGAAAGGTGGAGGTGAGGGCCGGCTGAGCCGGCGTGCGTCGCGTTTGATTGGTGTTCTGGTCCCGTTCCCCGAAGAGGAGGATTCCATGAGTCTGATTCCTTTTCGCACGAAGCGGTCGAGCGGCATGGAGCCGGGAAGCCTCGCCACCCTGGCGGACTTCCGCAACGAGATGAACCGGCTGTTCGAGGGCTTCGTCAGCAGGCCGCTGACGACGTCGCCGTGGCTGGGGGCCATCGAGCCGGGCCAGTGGCTTCCGGCGGTGGACCTGTCGGAGAACGACACGCGGATCCACGTCCGCGCGGAACTTCCCGGCATCGATCCCAAGGACGTCGACGTGAGCGTGTCGGAGGACCGGCTGGTGATCGCCGGCGAGAAGCGGTCCGACCGCGAGGAGTCGGGCGCGGGCTGGAGCCACCGCGAGAGCCACTACGGCAGCTTCAGCCGCGCGATCCCGCTGCCCGAGCCGGTCGACCCGGCGAAGGTGACGGCCCGGTACGACAAGGGCGTGCTCACCGTCGAGCTGACGAAGTCGCCGGCGAGCACCTCGCGGAAGGTGCCCGTGCAGGCGGCGAGGTAGCGGGCGGGCCCGCGCCGGCCGACAGGCTGAGGCTATGCTTCGGTGGCCGCGGGAGCCGAGTGCCCCGCGGCCACCCTCTGCCCGCTCCGCGTTGCCCCGATGCCGCTCGTCCTCACCCCGCTTCCGCTTGTCCTCAACCCGCTTCCGTTCGGCGACGCCGGCCCGCTGTCGGTCGATCTCGCCGGCATCCTGCCGGAACGCGTCCGCGGCCTTCGGCCAGCCGAGGTGGCCGCCCTCGCCATCCTCGCCGACGGACGGCGGTGCGAGGTGGGCGACCTGTTCGCGGTCGCAGGTGACGCGACCGACGCCGTCATCGAGTGCCGCGGTGACTTCAGCCGCGTGCACCGCGTGGCGGCCGGCATGCGGTCGGGCACCGTTCGCGTGGCGGGGAACGTCGGCCGCCATGCCGGCGAGGCCCTCGCCGGCGGGCGACTCGAAGTGCGCGGCAACGCCGGCGACTGGCTCGCCGCGGAGATCGCCGGAGGTGAGGTGATGGTGGCGGGCGACGCGGGCCACAACGTCGCGGGCGGGCTGCCGGGCAGCAGCCTCGGTGGCACCGGCGGACTCGTGGTGGTGGGCGGCTCCGTCGGCGAACTGGCCGCCTCGCGGCTCCGACGGGGCGTGGTGGCGGTGGCCGGCGACTGCGGCGCCGGCGGCGGCTTCGAGATGCACGCGGGCACGCTCGTGATCGGCGGCCGGATCGGGGGCCAGCCCGGTCTCGGCATGCGGCGCGGCTCCGTCGTGGCGCTGACCGATCGCCCTCTGCCGCCGGCCACGTTTCGGGCGGGCAGGGCGTGGCGGCCGGCCTTCCTGCCGCTCCTTTTCCAATGGCTCGCACGGGCCGGTTTTGGGCCGGCGGCGGCGGCAGGGGCCGTGGCTGCGTGGCGGCAGTGGCACGGTGATGCCCTCGCGGGCGGGCGTGGGGAACTGCTGCATCCCGCCTGATTTCGCGGGCTTCCCGCAGGTGCCTTTGAACGCCGCGATTCCTCGGCTATCTTTTGGGGTTCCCTGAGTTTCGGCCTCCCCACGAATCAATCCATGCCCACGATCAGCCAACTCGTCCGCAGCCGCCGCCGCCCCAAGCGGAAGTTCTCCAAGTCCCCCGTGCTCGACCGCTGCCCGCAGAAGCGGGGCGTGTGCCTGCAGGTGCGGACGATGACGCCGAAGAAGCCGAACTCGGCGCTTCGGAAGATCGCCCGCGTGCGGCTCTCGAACCAGAAGGAAGTCACGGTCTACATCCCGGGTGAGGGGCACAACCTTCAGGAGCACTCGATCGTGCTCGTCCGTGGCGGCCGTGTCCGCGACCTCCCGGGCGTTCGCTACCACATCATCCGCGGTGCGCTCGACACCCTCGGCGTGCAGGGCCGCAAGCAGTCCCGCAGCCTCTACGGCGCCAAGAAGGGCTAATCAGGAAAGAACACGACCATGGGAAACATCACTGCCAGCCGCGAACAGCTCCGCCCCGACCCGAAGTTCGGGTCGCTCCTCGCCAGCAAGTTCATCAACTGCCTGATGGAGGATGGCAAGAAGAGCGTGGCGCAGAACGTCTTCTACAAGGCGATGGACATCGTCGCGAAGAAGATCACCGAGACCGAGCCAATCGAGGTCTTCAACCGCGCCCTGGAGAACGTCAAGCCGGCCGTCGAGGTCCGCTCGAAGCGGGTCGGCGGTGCCGCCTACCAGGTGCCGATGCAGGTCAACCGCAACCGACAGCAGTCGCTCGCGATCCGCTGGATCCTGCAGGCGGTCCGCGAGAAGAAGGGCCGTGGCACCTACGAGAAGCTCGCCGAGGAGATCATCGCCGCCTACAAGCGCGAGGGTGCCGCGGTGACGAAGCGCGACAACGTGCATCGC
>CAIKWU010000414.1 GCA_903831155.1 uncultured Planctomycetaceae bacterium
AATGAGGTAGCCGGCATCACCGTCGGTATGGACGGCCTCGCCGATCCACCGGCTGGGTGCGCGAATCCCGATCGGTCGCTCGACCTGCTTCTTGCGGCCGAGCGCGGTCACCTCTGCCTTGATCTGGTTGAACGAGAGCGCGGCGGCCATCACTTCCCCTTTGGCTTCCAGCTGATCGACACCTCAATCTCCGCCGTGGGGTGGGTCTTACGGATTTCGGCGATTCGATCCGTCGCGCGCTCCGGCGAAAGTCGTTCCTCACGGCCCTCGGCGGGTAGCTTCGCAGGGCCGGGCCCGGGGCCGGGAGGCGGTGGGGGTGGCGGAGGCGGTGGGGGTGGCGGTGGTTGGGGAATCACAACATCAAGCAGCCGCCGATAAGCAGTGGAGATCACATCGTTCAGCGACGTGAGCCCGACGTGCGAATCGTGCGTGAGCGCCTGCCGCACGTCGTCGAGGATTGGAGCCGCGCGGTTCTTCACATCGTCTGCAAGACCCGCCACGCGATCGGCGAGGCCCCAGAACTCACCTTCGAGGCTGCGAACCCATGACGCGCCGCCTTTGACACACTCCCCAACCGCCTTCTCCGTTGTGGGTATCACCGCCCGGGCTAAGGCGCCGACAACGCCCCGTTCATCCGTGTGGACGATCGAATCGAGGAGCGTCCGGGTCGCCTCGGCTGTCTGCAACCGGTCGGCTGCAGCGTCAGCTACTCCCAGCCCAGCCAGTCGTTGCCTGAGAAGGTCAGTGTAGTGCCGGACACCCGCTGCATTGGCGGCGGCGATCTCCTTGATCTTCGAGCCGAGCACTGCGGCATTCGCAGCCGTGCAGAGTTGTGATACAGCCACACCAAACAGGCTTCCTGCTCGCGGCACCGCCTTCGCCCAGTCGGCCTCATCAGGCGGGGCTTCCTGCACGAGCACGCAGGCATTGTCCAGCCGTGTCAGCGAGCCCTCGATGGGGCCACCCTGAATCGTGAACGACATCCCGCTTTGGGCCGCATAGACGAGGATGATGAGATTCTCAGCCTCGCGCGTGAGCCCCATCTTCTTGGGCTGGTTGATCCACTCCCGCAACTTCTCGACCGTAAGGGGGCCACCGTCTGCGCCACGACGAGGTGTGAACTGACTGATCCAGTGGCGGCCAATCACGAAGTGCGTGCCGTCGTGGGGCATGTCGCCGATGAGCAGCGGGTTCGCGACCTGCTCCAGCAGACGACGGTCTTCTTTATCGACCGCGGCCCGGCCATCGGCAGCTTGCGCCGCTTCGGTAGCTTTCCTGAGGACCGTAGTGAGCTTGTTGGTGGTAAGCGACGTGCCAAACTCAGGCGCAGCCGGATACTCCCATGCGAGGGCCTGCCCAATCAGGTTTTCAAGGGCACCGGCCAGCGTCGCCATCGCCGGCGGACGCAGTGAGAGCCCCGGTGAAAGCGACTGGAACCGGTCGGCAATGTCCAGCTCCATCGACTGGTCGAGGACACCGGCAGCGACAACCGTCTCGATGCCATAGGCCGTGTTGACCGCAGCAGTGACCTGCCCGTGGAGTGTATTCCGCTGGTTCTCAAGGATCAGCCGCGCGGCCTGCCGACCCGCTGGCGAGAGGTGTGCCGCGTACTGGTCAAACCGATCACCACCGAGGATGTGTTCGAGGATCGCCAGCCGGCCAAGATCATCGAGCGTGCGCTGCGAGAAGAAGGCCGGTATCCATACGATCGTCTTGGTGGCCCCGCGGCTGGTCCGGAACTTATCCAGCGTCGTGAGGTCGTCGCGCGGGGTGAAGTTGTCGCGGTCGAAGGGGAAGTCGATGACGAGCTTCCAGTCGTCCGAGCCGTTGGCGAGCTGATCCATGCTCATTTCACGGACATTGGCGAACAGGAGCCCGGCCTTCCGCTTGATGCCGCGCCACTCGAAGGTGTGCTCGTGCTCGAAGAACCCTGTCTCTTGGAGGCCGAGAGCCTCTTGGAAGACGATCTTGCGGATCATCTTCACTCGGTTGCCGTAACTGTCTTGGGT
>CAIKWU010000415.1 GCA_903831155.1 uncultured Planctomycetaceae bacterium
AGCAGCCGAACGCGGGCCCCGGCGGCGATCGCACTGAAAAGCCCCGCCCGGATGACGTCGAGCCCCGAGGGCTGCACGAACGACGCGAGCAGGTCGATCTCGCTCGCCCCCGGCAGCCGCTCAGCGAGCCGGGGCCAGAGGGGGCGGTCCGGCCCGGTGGTGAGAAAAAGGTGCCTGCCACCATTTTCACGCAAGGCACCGCCACTGCCATCCACCTGACGAAAATGGTGGCTGGCACCTTTTTCGGAGGGCCCCGCCAAGTAATTCCCCTTCCCCGGAATCACATGCCGCACGCCGCCGCGGGGATCGCCCATGTCGCCGACATACCGCGGAATCACGTGTACATGCACATGCGGCACGGTCTGGCCGGCAGCGGCCCCCGCGTTGAAGCCGACGTTGTATCCATCGGGCTTCGGATCGAGCTGACCGTCGAGCAGGGCCTTCACCTCGCCAACGAGCGCCATAAGCGCCCCCTGCTCCGCGGCCGTGCACTCGAAAAACGTCGGCACGACCCGCCGCGTGATCACGAGCACGTGCCCCGGTGACACGGGATACGAATCGTAGATCGCGAAGCAGAGATCATTCGCGCAGACCCACTCCGCCTCGGGGATCTTCAAAAACGGCGAGGGGGCGGCCGACTTCATGGCCGGCAGTGTACGACCCCACGGGACAACCTTGGTCCCGGGGTAGAATCACGATGTCGGTGAGGCCCAGCCCAGTTGCCACGGTAGAGTGAACGGCCGTATAGTTCTTAGATTCTCATAGCCGACTGGAGATACAGGTCCATGAGTTCCTGGGAAGAATGCCGAGCGGTTGAACGCGATCCTGAGAAGGTGAGCGGCGCCTGGGTGTTTGCCAACACGCGGGTTCCGGTGCGGGCCTTGTTTGAGAATCTTGAAGACGGAGCAACCGTCGATCAGTTCGTCGAGTGGTTTCCAGGGGTCACCCGGGACCAGGTGGAAGCCGTGCTTGAATTCGCGGCCGCGAGCCTCGAACTCCAAACCTCTGCATGAAGATCCTGTTCGACCAGGGAACACCCGCCCCGCTCCGCAGGGCGCTCGCTGAGCATGAGGTTGAAACGGTCTTTGAAAAAGGATGGGACCAACTCAAAAACGGCGAGTTGCTCGCAATCGCGATGCTCAATGGCTACGAAGTCTTGGTCTCGACTGACCAGAGTCTTCGTCACCAACACGACCTGCGCCGCATTCGCCTTGGCATCGTGATCTTGATGACCACGTCGTGGCCACGGATTAGCCGCAACACATCCTCCGTTGCTCGAGCAGTTCAAGAAGTGCAGGTCGGCCGCCTCATCGAAGTTCTTTTTGATGACGGCTAGGAGGCGGCAGATTTTCTCAGGCTCACCGCTGACAGTTGCTCGTTCGTCGTCTCGAGCATCCCAAGCCACGCCCCGAACCGCTCGACGACGCGCTCCTCGCTCGCATCGAGATCCCCCTCGGCCCGACAAAACCCGAACCAGCTGCCGTGCGCCGCTCGCAACGTGTGAGGCAGATAGTGAGCATGCACGCAGCCCTCCGGAAGCGCCGGCTCCCGCCCGTCGAGATACCGCTTCAAGAGAGCAAACCCCGTGGCGTCGGCGGCGGTGGCCGCGGGGGCGAGCGAGGCAAGGCAAACCATGACCGCAAGTCTACGGGGCCGAGGGACAACCTTGGTCCGGGGTACGGCACGCAGCGTTGCGATAGACTTTCAATTTCCACCGCCTGGTTGACGTCGTACGTGAACGGGTGTATATTCCCCGCCAGTGGTTGCCCTTCGCCTTTGGAGGCATGTTTATGGCCAGTGTTTCGCTCCATGACCTCGGGCTCGATCGCCTCAGCATCGAGGAGCGGCTTCAGGTCGCAGAGGCGATTTGGGACAGCGTGGTTCGCGACGTAGAGGCATCGCCTTTGCCTGAATGGCAGCGAGCCGAGCTCGAGCGACGGCTGGCTGACAGCGTGGCCAACCCAGACGCCGTGCGGCCGTGGGCCGATGTCGAGGCCGAGGCGCTGGCGCGAGCAAAGCAATGATCCTGCCGGTTGTTCTTCGGCACCAGGCTACCGAGGATCTTCTGGCGGCGTGCGACTACCTCGATGCCCAGCGGCCCGGTTTAGGCACGCGACTGGTTGGGGAAGTGCGACGAGTGCTCGAGCGTATCACCACGCATCCCGAACTCCGTGGAAGGGTCTACGAAGATGTGCGTCGCGCGGCCGTCAAGCGGTTTCCTTACAGCGTTTTTTACAGACCGACGCCCGACAGGATCGAGGTGCTCGCAGTGTTCCACGACTCGCGCGACCCAGACGGCTGGCAAGGTCGAACGTGATGTACTTGTGGAGGCGACGCTGTGATTTCGAATGCCGCGTCACGAACCTGAGCACAGCAACTGTGAGCCCGGCACGATTTGCCGAGCCCGTCATACTTGCGGCGCGATCGTCAGAAACTCACCAACGATCACGATATCTGCCGCAACCTCGGCCTCGATCTCGATCGGCGAGCACCCGCGGCGGCCGGCCGAGTTCGCGGCCCACGGCGATCACGTCGAACGCCGCCAGCCAGGTTTTCCCAAGGCCCGTGGCCACGGCGACGAGGGCTTTTGAGTAGCCGTCGCGACGGATCGCGGCGAGGGAAGAAAGGGCTTCGGCCTGCCAGGGGCGGGGAGGAAAAAGGTGCCAGCCACCTTTTGTCTCGAGACCCCGGCCTTCGGCCGGGGCCGTGTCGCCTTCGGCGACCGGCAAAAGGTGGCTGGCACCTTTGTCGCGCAGTTCGGCGGCGCGGGCCGCATACCGCTCGACCACGTCGGCTGACAGCGGCGTGGCCTGTTGCCAGAGGTCATCGAATGCGGCAACGAGTTCGCGGTCGAGTTCGCCTGAGCCCGACGTCTCGCCGAGCAGGTTCCACTCGACGCCCGAGACCAAGGCAGCCCGCGACAGATTGCTCGACCCCACGACCACGATTCCGCCCGACGAATCCGCGATCCGCCACGCCTTCGGGTGAAACGAATCGGGCGTGCCGCGGAGGGTTTCGAGCTCGGCGAGCTTGGCCTCGAACGCCCCGCCAGCGAGGTCCGTCCACCCCAGCAGCTGCCCTAACGCCTCCGGCGACGTGATACCGAGGTAATCCCCCACAAGCAGCCGCACGTGGGCCCCGGCGGCAATCGCACTGAAGAGCCCCGCGCGGATGACGTCGAGCCCCGAGGGCTGCACGAACGACGCGAGCAGATCGATCTCGCTCGCCCCCGGTAGCCGCTCGGGCCCAGTGGTGAGGGAAAGCCGCGGATCGCCCGCGCCACCTGCAGGCGGCCCCGCCAAATAATTCCCCTTCCCCGGAATCACATGCCGCACGCCGCCACGGGGATCACCCATGTCGCCGGCATACCGCGGGATCACGTGCACATGCACGTGCGACACGGTCTGGCCGGCGGCTGCCCCAGCGTTGAAGCCGATGTTGTAGCCATCGGGCTTCGGCTTAAGCCGCTCATCGAGCAGCCGTTTTGCTTCTGCGACCAAGGCCATGAGTGCGCCCTGCTCCGCAGCCGTGCACTCAAAATACGTCGCCACGACCCGCCTCGTGATCACCAGCACGTGCCCCGGCGACACGGGAAACGAGTCGTAGATCGCGAAGCAGAGGTCGTTGGCGCAGACCCACTCCGCCTCGGGGGCTTCCATAAACGGCGAGGGGGCGGCTGACTCCGTGGCCGGCAGTGTACGACCCCACGGGACAACCTTGGTCCGGGGTACAATCGATTCGTCGGGCCATCAGGCGGATTGACGGAAGACTTAACACCGGCACACTCTCCGTGAGTGGGCGCAAGAGTCCTCGGCTGAGCAGCACACCGCACGGAGCGAAGAGGCCATGACCGTAGAAATCCCTGCCGACCTGGCGCCGTTCGTGCAGCGGCTGATCGCCGAGCGGCGATTTCTGACCGAAGGCGATGTGCTCGCCGAGGGTTTGCGACTGCTCCAGTCGCAGGAGGCCCTGCGGGCCGCCGTGCGAGAAGGCTTTTCGCAACTCGATGAAGGCCGATCCGTGCCCGCGGCCGAGGTGTTCGCGAAGGCGAGAGAGCACATTCAGTCGGCTGAGCGGGCCCGACGGGCATGAGCGAGGAAAGTTTTCCGATGCCGCACAGTCGGACCTGCTCGACATCGTGGTGTTCATTGCCCGTGATAATGCTCGCGCCGCCGAAGACTGGCTTGCAGCGATTGAAGAGCGGTGTCGACTACTCGCGGACCACCCGCTGACCGGTGACCTACGGCCGGGTTTCGGGGTAGCAGGCTGCCGAAGCGTATCTGCCGGGGCGTACGTGATCTTTTTTCGACCCATTCAGAGCGGGGTGGAAATTGCTCGTGTCCTGCATGGAAGCCGCGACCTCGGCCAACTCTGAAACACCCTG
>CAIKWU010000416.1 GCA_903831155.1 uncultured Planctomycetaceae bacterium
CCAACCCGTCCAAGGACTGGACCAATGGCGTTTTCAGCAAAAATCGTAGGTGACGAGCTTGTTCTCAGGATCCCCTTGAACGCCAAACCTGAGAAGTCTGCCAGCGGCAAGACGCTGGTGGTCGCATCGACCTACGGCAACAAAGAGACCGACTGCGTGGTGGACGGCAAGAAAGTGATCGTGGGCGTCAACGCCTATATCCCGAAGAAGTAGGGGGCGGGCTTCAGTGGCGGTTATGGGGTTAACCCCATAACGGGCAAATTGAGACGATTTGCAAACGATTCCGAGGCGGGTCTGACTTTCTCGCATCACTTCGCCAACAGTCGCGATCTGGCCAGCCGATTCCGGGAATCGAAACCTTCGTGGCGGTTGGTTCCCACTCGGGGCTGGTCGAGTACCACGCGACAGGCTTCTCGTGCGGCTCAGTCGTGGCGGTCGTGGGCGTGATGCCGCTGGAGTTGATGATCGAGCGAAGTTTCAGGCCCGTTGTGTAGTGGTAGACATGCTCGGGAGGATCAGGGCTGGGGGGTGGCTGACCGTGCTGGAAATGGGGATCAGCGTGACGTGGATTTGCATGTGGGTAGGTTCCATGGGCGCAGACGGGGAGCGCAGGTGCCTGAAGGTGATTTTTGCGATCACTGAATATGCCCAGGTTTTTGGCGGGGATTTCGTTGAGCCATGGTCGTTGATCACCTCGCACAGCCCCCCTGACGTTTCACCTGCGATACAGTGCAAGAGGAGGGCTTGAGGCCACCTTTCGACCAAGGAACAGCAACGATGCACTGGCAGGACCGCATTGGTTTTGATCCCGGGGTACGTGGCGGAAAACCAGTGATCAAGGGTACGAGGTTGGCCGTCGAGAAGGTGGTTGAACTCATGGCCGCCGACTGGTCAGAGCAGCAAATAATCGAGAACCATCCGGGTATTTCGCGGGACGACATCGCTGCGTGCCTCTTCTACGCGAGCGAGGTACTAAAGTCTGAGCGCGTTGTCACGTTGGCAACATCTCACTGAAAGCACGTCGGCATGCTTTTTCTCGCCGTGACGAGGACTTTCCGGGTATCGCTGTGCACTGGTTGAGCGAGGCCGGGCACGACGTTCTCTGGGCACGAACGAACATGCCCGATGAAGCTGATTCGGCGCTACTTGCCGTGGCAGGGGCCTGCCGGCATCGTGCGGCGTTGTCTTGTTTCGGTGCGGCGGCGTGCATTTGCCGAGTCACTCGCCGGGTTCCGACTCCTGAGGTCACGTGACTTTCAGAAGCCAAGCAGGGTCTTGGAAATAATGAACGCCGCCACAAGGGCGATCGCCCCCGCGAAGAGCAGCCCGGTGCGGAGTTCGACCAGGCCGTAGCGCCAGCGGTCAATCGCACCAACGAGTGCCGTCGCCGCCACGGTGACGAGCGAAATGCTCACAGCCGTCCGCGGCTCGACGCCGATCCAGTACACGAGCAGCGGCACGGCGAAGATCGCCCCGCCACCGCCAGTCAGGCCGAGTGACAGGCCGACGAGCCCCCCAGCCGCCAGCGACGCCATACCTGCCCACGCGGGGAGAGTTGTGGACACGACGGAATCGAGGGCGGCCAGCAACGGGGCGTTCATACGGGCAGCTTCGTCGCAAGCCAGGCCTTGTAGCCACCGACCATGTCGTGCACGTCGGCGCGGCCACGCTTCTGAAGCAGGCTGGCGGCGATGGCGGAGCGATAGCCTCCCTCGCAGTGCACGGCCACGGGCCGGCCGGCCGGAATCTCGCCGATCCGCTCTCCAAGGTGTGGGAGCGGGATGTTCACAGCGCCCGCGATGTGGCCGCCGGCATACTCGGCCTCGCTTCGCACATCGACCACGATGGGAGCCGGCCCCGCATCGGGCCGCTTACCGGCGAGCCATTCGGAGAGCGCCGGCGCGGTGATCCGCTCCGTCCGCTCCACGAGATCGTCGCGGGCAGCCAGAGCATTCATGCCGCCAGCGAGGTAGCCCGCCACGTTGTCGAAGCCGATCCTGCCGAGCCGCATCACGGCCTCCTCCTCGCCACCCTCCTCGGCGATCACCACGATCGGCTTGTCGTGGGTGAGCATCGAACCGGCCCACGTCGCATACTTGCCGTTGAGGGCGATGTTGAGCGTTCCCTTCAGGTGCCCCCCCTCGAAGTCGATGCCGTCACGGACGTCGAGGAACTGGGCCCCCGATTTCCCGAGGGTGAGTGCCTCCACAAGGGAAAGAGGCTTGAGCGTCTTCTCCATCGCATCGCCGAGCGATGCCCGCTCCTTACGGTTCAGGATCGCGTCGTGGACGAAGTAGTCCGGGGCCTCCGGCTGGTCGGCCGTGACGATCTTCTTGAACTCCTCCCGGCTCATCGGCTGGAGGGCATAGTTGAACTTCTTCTGCTCGCCGATCGTGGAGACGGTCTCCTTCGACAGGCTCTTGCCGCACATGCTGCCCGCGCCGTGGGCCGGATAGACGAGCGTGGCATCAGGCAGTTTCACGAGCTTGGTCGTGATGCTGTCGTAGAGCATGTCGGCGAGTTCGTCGGCCGTGACGCCGATGCTCGCCAGGAGGTCGGGCCGGCCCACGTCGCCGATGAAGAGCGTGTCGCCGGTGAGCACGGCCAGCGGCTCGGTGCGGCTCTTCGCGAGATCATAGACGAGGATCGAGATGCCTTCGGGCGTGTGGCCGGGCGTCTCCATGATCTCGAGCTTCACGTCGCCGAACTCGATCACGTCCCCCTCCTTCATGTGGACGCACTCGAACTCCGCCTCCGCCCGGCGGCCGAGATGAATCGTCGCCCCGGCCTTGTCGCGGAGCTCGATGTGGCCGGCGATGAAGTCGGCGTGGAAGTGCGTGAGAAAGACGTGCCTGATCGTGTACCCGCCTGAGCGAGCATCGGCGAGGTACTGGTCGATGTCGCGCTGGGGATCGACCACAGCGGCCGTCTTCGTCTTCTCGTCGGTGATCATGTACGACGCGTGCGACAGGCACGAGAGGTAGTGCTGCTGGATCTTCATGGTGGTGTCTCCGCTGGTGGTGTGGGGGATCGAGAAGCGGCTCGTCACGTGCGGATGACGGCTGGGAGTTCGTGCTTCGCGTGCTCCGCAACGGCGGCGCCGGAGACGGCACCGAGCACGAGCCCAAGGAGAATGGCACGCGAGCAGGTGGTGGCGGTACGGCAGCCTCCGCCTCCTGCTGCCTGGTTCCACGGCATCCGGGCGATCAGCATCGCCATGCCGCAGGTGTCGGTGATCCCGGCGAATACCAGGCCGCAGCCCACGAAGCCGGCCAAGCCTGCGCCGATCGCCTTCCAGTTGACCGGCGCGTCGGGGCCGAAGGCGGCCAGTGCCGCACCGACGGCGACAAGCGCCCCGGCGGCGATCCGCACCTGCCGCTCGAGCGACATCACCGTGCGGCCACGGATCACGGCCACGCCGGCGGCCTCGCAGGCTGCCGTTCCCCCGTCGACACTGACCACATCCTCGAGGCC
Source organism: uncultured Planctomycetaceae bacterium (assembly GCA_903831155.1). Classification (GTDB taxonomy): domain Bacteria; phylum Planctomycetota; class Planctomycetia; order Pirellulales; family UBA1268; genus QWPN01. Next base: position 3,475 of record CAIKWU010000416.1, read on the forward strand.
CGCGGCGAACAGCTTCTCGCAGGCCTTCTGACTGCGGTTGCCCGACTTGCAGACGAAGTACACGGGCCCGTCGCCGCCGAGGGCCTTCACGGCCTTCAGATCAAGCCGATCGAGGGGAATATTCCGGGCGAAATCGATGTGCACCTCGCCGAACTCGGCGGGCGTACGGACATCGATGAGCGTCAACGTGTCTCCCTTTCGGCGGAGCTCGGCGAGCATGGCTGGGGAAATCGTGGCGATCATGGAAGCAATCTCCGTGAGGTCAGGCAGGGGCTTGGGAACTCGATGGATCGCGACTCATCGACATGTTTTTGGGCGAAGGATCGGGGCTGAGATCAGGCAGCACTGCTAGGCCGACGCGCCGGTTCGCGGCGACCGCGGGCCGCCGAACCGGGCCTCGATGCAGGCCATGATGCTGGCAAGGTGGGGCTCGGCGATCGTGTAGTAGACACACCGGCCCTCCTTCTCCATGTCGAACAGGCCGCACCGTTGCATGAGCCGCAGGTGCTCGGAGGCCATGTGGCTCGGGATCTCGCAGGCCTCAGCCAGTTCGCCCACCGTGTAGCGGCCACCGAGCAGCATTTGCACGATCCGCAGCCGGTGCGGATGCGCAAGAGTCTTGAGGCATTCCGCCGCCTGGCACAGGCTCTCGAGGCTCGTGAGCTTTGGCGGGCGGGCGGGTTTTCGCCTGGCGTCGACCATGATGATGTGGCTCGGTGGTGACCGGAACCGGCGGCGGCACTGCCACCACCCCCAGATAATATCGGAATATCACGATATGTCAATAAGTTTTTCTGGCGGCTCAAAACACGAGTCTTCGAGGGCCGTCTACGATGCCCGGCGGTATAATCAACCCAGAACACGTGCCGAGCATCGGTTGACGACACCCCTCCACGAGGAGAACCCCGCATGCCGATGACCGTCGCCGAGTTTCGGGCGGTGCTCGAGGCGAATCCCGACGTGGGCATGCACTGGATGCTGCCCGACCGGTCGTTCGTGCCCGCCCACTACCACATCACCGAGGTGGGCCGCGTCCAGAAGGACTTCATCGACTGCGGCGGTACGGTCCGGTCGCTGACCTCGTGCCTCCTGCAGGTCTGGGTGGCCAACGACACCGATCACCGGCTGCACACGACCAAACTGGCGGCGATCATGCGGGTCGCCGAGCCGCTCCTGGCATCGGGCGATCTGCCGGTCGAGGTCGAGTACGAGGAGGGCACGATCTCCCAGTACCCGCTCGCGGGAGCCGAGATCACCCCGGCGGGCGTGCTCTTCCACCTCGGCACGAAGCACACCGCCTGCCTCGCGCCCGAGAAGTGCGGCGTGGACGGCACCGGCTGCTGCTGACGCCAGGGCTCATCGCTCCCCGACGGCCGGCGTTCGGTCAGGTGCCGCAGAAGGTGCGGTAGGGTCCACCGCCCGGCGGCGGGCCGCTCCGATAGGGCTCGTTGGCCGCCGTCTCGACGTAGGGATCACGGAGCACCGCAACCAACCGCTCGAATACGGCAAGGTCGCCGGCCGCCGCCGCCGCGAGAGCCTCCTCGACGCGGTGGTTGCGGGGAATCACGAAGGGGTTGGCCCGCCGCATTCTCGCGACAGCCTCCTTTATGCCCTCCGGCTCCCGCGACAGCCTCGCAAGCCAGCGGTGATGCCAGCCGCGAAGCGCCGGGCTCGCCTCGCCCGCAGGGACCGGTCCCGACTCGGCGATCGCCGCCAGGCCCGCGAACGTCGTCGTGAAATCGGCCTGCGTGTCGCCCATCAGACTGAGCAGGTCGCCGAACAGGAGCCGATCTGCGTCGTCCTCTGTCGCGAGCCCGAGCTTCGCCCGTGCCCCGGCGAGATGATGCCGGTCGAACCGCTCGGGAAACGTCTCCAGCGCGCCGCGGACCGCCGCGACGGCCTCCTCCTCGCCGCCGCGAACCACCGGCAGCAGGCTCTCGGCAAGCCGCGCCAGATTCCAGTGGGCGATCGCGGGCTGGTTGCCGTAGGCATACCTTCCCTGCTGGTCGATCGAGCTGAAGACAGCCGCGCGGTCG
>CAIKWU010000417.1 GCA_903831155.1 uncultured Planctomycetaceae bacterium
AGTCGGCACGCTGATCCACATGGCAGTGGAGGACTCCCTGCACACGGCGATCCAGTTGCGTGACATCGCACGCGAGCGACTGGGGCGGCCTGCGTGGAAGCCGTCTGGATGTTCGGCCCGTGGCGTGCGAGCCGCAGACGCAGGGCTGGCGACGACGCCACACAACGAGGCGGCGGCAGTATCTCGCGAGTGGCAGCCGTTCCCGGTGGAGCTGCTGCCGCCAGCCGTGCGGGACTACGTGAAGCAAACCGCCGAAGGTATGGCGTGCGATCCCACGCTAGTCGCCGTTCCGATGCTTGCGGGGCTCGCGGCTGCCATAGGCAACACACGCACCATCATGTTGAACCATGACTGGGTGGAGCCGTCGATTCTGTGGGTGGCTGTCGTGGCTGATAGCGGCTCGCTCAAGACGCCAGCGTCTCGTAAGGCGTTGCGGTTCATCACGCAGCAAGAGTCGGAGATCGAGCAGCGGAACGCGGCTGCTCGCGACGACTACGAACAAGAGTTGGTTGTTCACGAATCTCGGCTGGCTACGTGGAAGCATCAGTCGCGAAAGTCTGGCGACAGTGCCGGCCCGCCGCCGATGAAACCGTCGAAACCCCCGAGGACAGCCTACGTCGTCTCCGACACGACAATCGAAGCCGTTGTCGGAATCCTCGCAGACAATCCTCGCGGCGTGCTGCTAGAGCGTGATGAGTTGGCCGGATGGCTGGCCGGGTTCGACAAATACAAAGCAGGCGGTGCCGGCCGAGTATCTAGCGAGGTCGGGCACTGGCTGTCGATGCACAACGCCGGCACGCTGCGGCTGGATCGCAAGAGCACGGGCCGCACCTTCGTAGAGCGTGCCAGCCTGTCGATCACCGGCGGCATCCAGCCCGACACGCTGGTACAGGCTATCGGGCAAGAGCACGTCGCCAACGGACTGCTGGCCCGGTTTCTGCTGGCAGCGCCGCCCAGGCGGCCGAAGCGATTCACCACGGCCACGGCAGACTTCGCGGCCGTAGAGTCGGCACGTCAGTTGTTTGCCACGCTCTACGGCCTGCCGATGCCCGAGGATGGCCCTAAGGCACTGCGGCTGTCTCGTGACGGCCTTGATGCGTGGGAGGTTTTCTATCGACGCCACGCTGATCGCCAGATGGAGGCGAAGGGCGTCGAGGCGTCCATGCTGGCGAAGATCGAGGCAGCCGCCGCACGGCTGGCTTTGATTCACCACGTCTGCCGGCAAGCCGGTGACGAGCCAACGCTGAGCCACGACGTTGATGCTCAGTCGGTCGAGGTCGGCATCAGGCTGGCGGAATGGTTCGCGGACGAATGGTTGCGGGTCTATGAATCAACCGTAGGCGGAACGGCGAACAGGGATCACGACGGTGAGCTCCTCGCGTGGATTGACGCGCAAGGCGGCGAAGTGGCAGTGCGAGACATTGGCCAGCGGCTGCGACGTTATCGGGATGCTGACCTACTAGAGCGGACGATCACCGCAACCGTTCACGCTGGCCGTCTGGAGTCCTTCACCGTGAAGAACGAGAACGGAGGCCCGCCTGCTCACTGGGTGCGGCAAGTGCCCGGCAAGCCGAAGCCGAAGTGAGCGTGTTCACAGAACCCCGATAACTACGGGGAAAAATAGGGTTTCGTTCCGTTCCACCCTAGAGGCAATTTTGAACTCTCTCTCTATGCCGAACCACTCAAGGCACCTGCACTGTTCCAGTACCGTGCCTGTGTTCACGGAACGAAACCCCGATAACTCCGGGCGTTTCCAGGGTTGTGTGAACAACTTGCCCAGATTCACACAGCACGCAAGCAAGCCACTCGCCCGTGACGCTGCATCCGCCGTCACCGCATGGCACCGCAACGTCATCGGATTCGTAACTGCAAGGATTGTGGACACCGCCGCTAAGGTGCAGAGAGGAGCCACCGATGCCGAAGACGCCGACCATGCTGCCTGAGTTGGAGATTTACACCCGAGCCGAGGCAGCCCGCCGCCTGGGCCTGAGCGAGGGCACGCTG
>CAIKWU010000418.1 GCA_903831155.1 uncultured Planctomycetaceae bacterium
AACTCCTTCGCCTGGTCGGCCGTCCCTTCGAGGTCGAACTCCTCGGCGAGGGTGCTGCCGATCCACGACTGGAGCTGCCTCGACTCGGCCGGCTCGGCCACGTGGGTGGCCACCTCGCTGGCGAAGTTGATCAGGTCATAGACCCGGCACTTCACCGGCAGGAGCCGCTGGCGGCGGGCGGGGAGCGTGTCGAGGTTGGTCAGCCCGTAGAACTCCTGGATCCGTCCGGTCAGCCGGTCGAAGTCCTCCACCGCCCGGGTCTTGCGAAGCGGGTCGGTCACCTTCGTCTTCACCAGCTGGCGGTAGAGGGTGTGCGCCTCGCGGACCGACGCCCACGACGACTGGGCCGCGAGAAATCGTTCGCGGATCGCCGCGAAGCCGTCGGCGTGGTCGAAGCACTCGATCGCCCGCTGGAGCGTGTGCCGCGGGCTCTTGCTCGCCGGCACCTCGCTGCAAAACGTCTTGTGGTAGCCGACCGCGCCGTTGGCGCAGATCAGCCGTAGCAGGGCCACGTGGATGCGGGCGCCGCCGTAGCCGTCGATCGGCACGTCGAGCGTGAAGCGGTTGGCGAACTGATCGCCGCCGATGGCCAGTGCCTGCTCGCCGCTCCGCGGGGTGAAGGTGCAGCTCACCACGCCGTCGCCGTAGTGCGACTGCCGGGCTCCGTGCGAACGGGCCAGGTCGCGGACGTCGTCGATCGTGATCAGGCGGTCACCGGGCTTCGAGACCGCGAGGGCCACCGGCGGACCCTTCCGCGGATACTCCACCATCACCCGCAGCTGGTCGTCGCGGGAGACCTCGCAGATCCGCTGAAACACCTCCTCGGGCCGGAAGTACCGGAAGGTGCTCGACCCGAACCGGTAGCGGGCGAAGACCGACTTCCAGAACCGGCCCGAGACGCGGCAGTGCTCGCCGCCGATGTCGACGAGGGCCTTGGCCGGCAGCGTCGATTCGCCGCTCCGCCCCCCCGGCTCCCCGGGCGCAGCGGTCACCCGCAGCCCGCCGAGCGTGGTGAGCCTCGGCTCCACCCGCACACGGCGGTTTCCCTCGCCACCGTCGTTCTGCTGCCCGTCACCGCGCGCCACGTCGACCATGCTTCCCACCCCTCCTGTTGTTGAACCAGCCCGCACCGTCAGCCACCCCACTCCGCACCGCCTGATCCGCGTCACCCGTGCCGCGGGGACTCCCTTCTACGGCGGAACCGATCCCGCGCTTCCTCCACCCTGAAGTTCCACGGCCGCACCCGGCGAACCCCGCGAAGCACCGACGTTTCACCCGATGCCGCTCCGGCCCCGGTGCGGTCCCTGCTCTCCTGTTTCGAGAGGCTCACGAGCAGTTCCAGCATCCTGGCCGTGGCCCGCTCGACCCGGTCGTTGAGCCCGATCGACCGCCAGCCCTCCGCGGCCTCGACATACTGCACCATGGGCAGAGCCGTGGCGGTGAAGGGATGGCTCGTCGCCTGGCACTGCACGATCGATTTGTGGGCGATTCCCTCCGCCCGCCGCAGCACCCGGCCGGCCATCTGCACCGTCGGCCCGCGGCCGGCCGGCCGACAGAACACGGTCTCGAGCCCCGGGCAGTCGAACCCCTCGGTGAGGACGGCCACGCTGAGCATCACCCGGCATGCACCCGCCTCGAACCGCTCGATCTGGGCCTCGCGATCGCTCGAGCCGGTGACCACCTCACAGGGCACCCCCGCCGCGGCGAGCAGCCCAGCACACGCCCGGCATTCGGCGATGGTGCGCAAGAACACGAGCGTGCGGCCCCAGCGGGCCGGCTCACGGAGAAACGTGGCCGCCACGCTCTCGGGCGAGTAGGCGTTGATGGTGTAGTGGGCGAAGGGGCTGAGATAGCCGTCGAGAACGAGCTGCCGGATGCCGGCGTCGCGCACGCTCCGCTCGAAGCAGAGGCCGAGCCGGTCGGCCCGCCAGGGGGTGGCCGAGAGCCCGAGCACCCTGCTCGAACCGACCGCGGCATGGAGCGACGCCATGCTCCGGGTGGCGTCGTGCTGGGCCTCGTCGACGATCAGGAGATCGCCCCGCGGCGGGTTGCGGTCGAACATGGAGACGGTGTGGAGGTCGACGCCGAAGCCGCGGTCGTGGTTCTCCCGCTCGACCTGCGCGAGGAGGTTGCGCCGCATGGCCGTCCAGACCACCCGCATGCCGAGGGTCTCCTGGGCCCACTTCGCCAGCAGCAGGCCCATGACCGTCTTGCCG
>CAIKWU010000419.1 GCA_903831155.1 uncultured Planctomycetaceae bacterium
GCGAGATCGTGGCCTGCGGCGACCCGGCACGGGTGCACATTGGTCTCGACTACTTCGACGCCAGCATCAACCGGATCGCTGCCTGGGCGATCGGCACGCGAAACATGCTGCGGGCCCTGCTCATCGCGCTGCTCGAGCCGCCCGCGATCCGGAAGGCTGAGAAGGAGGGCGACCTCACGGCCCGGCTCGCCCTCCAGGAGGAGGCCAAGAGCCTGCCGTTCGGGGCCGTCTGGGATCACTACTGCCAGAGCAAGGATGTGCCCGTCGGCGAGGCCTGGCTCGACGACGTGCGGAAGTACGAGAAAAACGTCACGGGGAAGCGGACATGAGCGACCTGATGCACGACGTCGAGGAACTGGAGCACGACGCAGGCTCCGAGTACGAGCGGCAGCGGGTGCCACAAAAGGCCCTCAAGGGGCCCAGTGCCTTCTGGGGGATGTATGCCGGCGAGCACACCGCCGGCACCGAGTTCATGATCGGCCCGCTGTTCGTGAAGTGGGGCGCCGACGCCTTCGGGCTGATCGTAGGCCTGTTCCTCGGCAACCTGCTCGCGGTCCTCACCTGGCGATACCTCACCGCCACCATCGCCTGCGAGCAGCGGCTCACGCTCTACTACAAACTCGAGAAGATCGCGGGCGGGCTGCTTGTGAAGCTCTACAACCTCGCCAACGGCCTGCTGTTCTGCTTCCTGGCCGGGTCGATGATCACCGTGTCGGCCACGGCCGTCGGGCCGTTCTTTCCGCCCGGCACGATCGAGATGCCGACGTTCCAGTCGACCATGCCGACGGGGCCGGCGTGGGTCATCTCGTGCATCGCGATTGGCGTGGCGATGACGCTCGTGGCCCTCAAAGGCTACGGCGTGGTGGCCCAGGTGGGGCACTATGCGGCCCCGTGGATGTTCCTGGTGTTCGTGGCCTGTGCGCTCGTCACGCTCGGCCGCCTGCACACCGCCGACCTCTGGGCCCTGCTGACGCCAGCCGAGGGCACGCCGCGGACGATCTCGTTCGTCGGCATCGTGTTCTTCGCCTGGTTCTGCAACGCCGCCATGCACATCGGGATGGCCGACCTCTCGGTGCTGCGGTTCGCGAAGCAGCCGAGCGCGGGCTGGGCGAGTGCCTCGGGGATGTTCCTCGGGCATTACGTTGCCTGGATCTGCGCGGCGCTCCTGCTCATCTACTGGGTCCGCCAGCACGGCGTGGATCCGCAGGTGGGCAAGGACCCGGGCACGATGGTCAACGACGCCGTCGGCTGGGCCGGGCTGATCTGCGTGATTATTGCGGGCTGGACGACCGCCAACCCCACGATCTACCGGGCCGGACTGGCGTTCCAGGCGATGATTCCCGGGATGAGCCGCGTGGCGGCGACGATGCTCGCCGGCGGCCTGTGCATCGCGGCCGGCATCTTCCCGGCGTTTGCCATGAACCTCCTCGACTTCGTGGGCATCTACGGCACCATTCTCGCGCCGGTGGGTGCGATCATCGTGGTGGACCACTTCTTCGCCGATGCGGTGGGCATTCCCCGCGACCCGGCCGAGCGAAGCGGGTCGGCCTTCAACGTGAGCGTGCTCATCGCCTGGCTCGTGCCGGTGGCGGTGGCGATGTGGCTCTACAAGACGCAGGGCGTGTTCGCGTCGTACCTGCCGCTGCCCTGCGCGATTGCCTGCGGCCTGATCTACATCGTGCTCTCGAAGATGGCGGCCCGCGACGCCATCGCCGTGCGGGCCTGAACCAGCGAGCCAAGGAGAAACCACGTCATGAAGATGGCAGCCACGTCCGTCGGCCTTCTCGCCCTCGCGGGCACGATCGTGCCGCCGGCGGTGTTCATGCTCCAGTCGATCGCGGCGGGTGAGGGCGGCTCGCCCGCCCTCTCACTCGACACCGTCAAGGCGGTGATGCTCGTGTCGACGATCGCCTGGTTCGTCGCCGCCCCGTTCTGGATGAAGGTGGAGTGAGCCGGATACGCCCGCCGGCGCGGAGCCCTGTGGGAGAACGACTCGTGGGACGATGTTCGGGCATCAATCGATCCTGGTTGGCATTGGTCGGGATCACGTTTCTGGCCGGGCTGGCCGCGGCCGACCAGCCGGCGGGAGCGAAGCGGTCGCCGATCAGCGAGTTCTACGTCGATCCGGTGCGGGTCGTGTGGCAGAGCGAGCGGGGCGTACGCGACACGAAGACGCTCCTCGCCCCGCAGCCGGGGCAGCCGGTGCTCGAGGCGCCGCTGCCGCCCTGCCTGATCGAGACCACCCCGGGCTCGACGGGTGGCCTCCTGCTCGACTTCGGCCGCGAGATCCAGGGGCACGTGCAGCTCCTCACGCCGCTCACCCCCGGCAAGGAACCGGTGCGGGCCCGGATCCGGCTGGGCGAGTCGGCGAGCGAGGCGATGGCCGACCTGGGCGGAAAGAAGAACGCCGGCAACGACCACGCGGTCCGCGACCAGATCGTCACGCTTCCCTGGCTCGGCACCCAGACGATCGGCCCCAGCGGCTTCCGATTCGTGCGGATCGATGCGGTCGATCCCGATCGGCCGGTCCGGCTCACGCAGGTGCGGGCGGTGCTCGGGATCCGCGACGTGCCGCGGATCGGCTCGTTTCGCTGCTCCGACGAGCGGCTCAACCGGATCTGGGAGGTGGGCGCCGACACCGTCCACCTCTGCATGCAGGACTACCTCTGGGACGGCATCAAGCGCGACCGGCTCGTGTGGATCGGCGACATGCACCCGGAGGTGAGCACGATCAACGCCGTGTTCGGCTTCAACGACGTGGTGCCCGCGTCGCTCGATCTCACCCGCGACGTGACGCCCGTCGACAAGTGGATGAACGGCATCTCCAGCTACTCGATGTGGTGGGTGCTGATCCACGAAGAGATGTGGAGGCATCATGGCGATCGGGCCTACCTCGCCGCCCAGAAGCCGTACCTGGCACCGCTCCTGGAGCGGCTCGCCCAGCTCGTGGGCCCGGATGGACGCGAGCGGATCGACGGGATGCGGTTTCTCGACTGGCCCAGTTCGCCGAACAAGGAGGGCGTGACGGCCGGCCTCCAGGGATTGCTCGTGATGACGCTCGACGCCGGCGGGCGGCTGATGACGGAGCTTGGCGACGACCGGGTGGCGGGCCTCTGCCGGACCGCCGCCGACCGGGCCCGGAAGGTGGTGCCCGACCCAAACGGCTCGAAGAGCGGGGCGGCGCTCCTCGCCCTCGCCGGGATGCGCGACGCCGCGGAGACGGCCGAGGCGGTGCTGCTCCCCGGCGGCCCGAGCGGCGTGTCGACGTTCTACGGCTTCTACGTGCTCGACGCTCTCGGGAAGGCCGGCCGCGAGGAGGCCGCGCTCGACCTCATCCGCACCTACTGGGGCGGGATGCTCGACCTCGGCGCGACCACGTTCTGGGAGGATTTCGACCTCGCCTGGACGAAGAACGCCACGCGGATCGACGAGCTCGTGCCCGAGGGCAAGAAGGACATCCACGGCGACTGCGGCGCTTACTGCTACGAGGGCTTCCGCCACAGCCTCTGCCATGGCTGGGCGAGCGGGCCGACGGCCTGGCTCTCGCGGCACGTGCTCGGCGTGTCGCCGGCCGCTCCGGGCTTCACGAAGGCCCGAATCGCGCCTGCGCTCGGCGACCTCGACTGGGCCGAGGGCACCTATCCCACGCCGCAGGGTCCGATCCGCGTGCGGCACGAGAAGCGGCCCGACGGCACGCTCCGGTCGTGGGTGACCGCTCCGGCGGGCATGGCGATCGAGGCGGTGGGCACCATGCTCATGGCCGACGCGTCGGCGGGCGAAGCCAGGGGCATCACGCCGATGGCGCTGCGGTGCGAATGGCTCGAGGAGCCGCAGGGCATCGGCACCCGCGAGCC
>CAIKWU010000420.1 GCA_903831155.1 uncultured Planctomycetaceae bacterium
ACCATGTGCACCGGGATGCGGATCGTGCGGCTCTGGTCGGCCACCGCGCGGGTGATCGCCTGCCGGATCCACCAGGTGGCGTAGGTGCAGAACTTGAAACCGCGGCGGTACTCGAACTTGTCGACCGCCCGCATCAGGCCCGCGTTGCCTTCCTGGATCAGGTCGAGGAAGGAGAGGCCGCGGTTGCGGTACTTCTTCGCGATCGACACCACGAGCCGGAGGTTGCCCTCCGAAAGGCCCCGCTTGGCCTGCTGGTACTTCGCGAAGATCCCCCGGATTTCGTCGACTCGCCGCTTCAGGCTCCGCGGCGTCTCCTGGCAGCCCTTGAGGATCTGGCGATACTCCTCCACGAGCTTCTGGCGGCCCGACGGCGGCTGCTTCGACTTCTTGTGGGCGTCGATCTTGGACTTCAGCTCCTTGAGGCGAACCACGAACCGCTCGAGGGTCGGGATCATCGCCTCGATCCGCTGCGTCCGCAGGCCGAGCTCCTCGATCAGCCGCACGCAGCGGCGGCGGCGGCGGCCGAGCCGGCCCCATGCCTCGCGACGCTCCGCCATACGGTGCTTCTTCGAGAGGGCGATCCGGTAGTCGGCCTTGTTCTGCCGGATCAGGACCTCGAGCGTCCGCAGGTTGTGGGGCAGCCGCCCGAGGATCTGGTCCTTCTCGAGACGGTCGGTCACCGAGACCTGCACCGTGCGGTCGAAGGGCAGTTCGCCCTTGTGCACGCGGAGGAGGACGCGGTACGACTGCTGGCAGACGTACTCGCATTCGAGAAGCTTGGCGCGGAACTGCGCCCGCGTGGTCTCGATCTGCCGGGCGAGGAAGATTTCCTGGGCGCGGGTGAGCAGCGGAATCTCGCCCATCTGCGTCAGGTACATGCGGACGGGGTCGTCCGACCAGTTCTCGACCTGCTCGATCAGGGACTCGTCGGCATCGCTCGAGGCATCGACCTCCTGCTCGACCTCGGCTTCGATGTCGCCGTCGGGAATCCCGGCGACGTCGGCGTCCTCGACGAGAAGTTCGGCGTCGGCCTCTTCGGCATCGACGACCTTCTCGGTCAGTTCCTCGACCTCCTGGGGATTGGAGACGACATCGTCCTCGAGTTCATCCAGCAGCGAGTCGTACAAGGGGGAGCTCCTTCGCGAATCGTTCGATCGAATCCATGGCCGGTTTCCTCCGGCCCGCGGGGTGCCACCGGCACCAAATCATCTTTCGGAGAGCGGTCAGTGTGATTCAAGGGGCCGGCAAGTCCAGCGAGCCGGCGTCTCGTGCGGACGCGGCGTGCCGAAGGCCGGATCGGTTGCCGGGATGTGGGACCCCCGGGACGACAACCCCTCGAAAAGCGGGTTGCGGAGCGATCATGGCGGATGCTGGGCAAACGAGGCAAGACACGCGGTCAACGTTTGCCATCGTTTGGGGATTCCTGGGGGACGCAACATTATGCCGTTGCGGGGTGTCCGGGGCCAGTTTTTTTTCAGCGGAAACCCGGTTTTTTCGTCCCGCGGCGGGCTCGAATGGTAAAAAACTCCGTCCGGAGAATCTCTTCCGCGCGACCGCGAGCCGTTCGCGACCTTCCGCATGCCCAGCGCCGAGCGAACGTACGTCGTCCCGTGTTCCTGTTCAGCGGCCCTCGCCGTCACAGCCGGACAGGCTGGGGCTCGCATCTCCTGCCCTCGCTGCGGCGCTGCGGTCGACGTGCCCAGGTTGCGGGATCTCGCCGCCTTCGCGGCCCCAACGCAGGCGTTAGCAGCCCGGCCCCAGGGCTGGGACGGTTCAAGAGGACTGGTCTTCGCCGGCGTGACGATCGCCCTGCTTTCCGGCCTCGTCGCGGCGTTCGCCGTGCCGCTCGGCGGCAGGCTCGTCGGCGGGCCGCCCGCGGGCGATGCGATTCGCCGCACGGTGAACTCGGCGCCGATCAGCGTCGTTCATGCCGCGTGGACGGAACTCGCTCAGTCGGGGCTCAACCGAATCCCGTCAGCGGCTGAGGTGCGGCTCGCGCGGTTCA
>CAIKWU010000421.1 GCA_903831155.1 uncultured Planctomycetaceae bacterium
CGGCGAGTTGCCGAGGTCGAAGCCAGGAATCCGCACGCCCCCTCGCTCACCCCCGAGCAGCGGCGGCGGGGCGATGGTCACCGCCAGCCGCCGAGCCTCGTCCACGTCGGCCACCGGCACGATGCGCGAGGCCCCCTGCGCGAGAGCGGTGATCATGGTGGTTGACGCCCGGAGAACGTCGATCACGACGGCAATCCCTCCCGCCGAGGCGCCCGGCGGCATCAGGCCGAAGCGGTCGTGGCAGCGCCAACGAATCATCGCCCGCCCGTGGCGCGTCGCTTCCGGCATCGGTATCCGGCGGCGAAGACCAGGCCGCTCAGGACGATGCCGACGGTGGAGGGCTCCGGCACGGCCACGAAGTTGAGCATGACGTCCTGGCCATCCTGCGAAATGCTGAAGGAGCCGCGGGTCGTCGGCGACAGCGTGTTGCCGAGCGAATCGAGCAGCGAACCGCCCACCGACAACTTCTCGACGCCGGTCGTGCTGCCCGCGCCTACGTCCCAGACACGCCAGGCACGATTGACGTCCCAGAATGCGTTTGACCAATCGACCGAACTCCCCACGCCATTGAACGACAGATTCAGCGTCACGAAGGCGCCGCTGCCCGCATAAAATCCGAGGTCACCCGTTGGCACGGCGATTTGGTCGTAGTTCGTCCCCGCCCCGGCGGCGGTGTTCGCGATGAGGTCCCAGTTCACGCTCGCACCGGTGATGTAGCCGAGAACAACGGGGTTCAATGACTCCGTGAATGTCTGGATCCCCGGCCCGCCGTCGCCGGGTCCTGGAGCATGCACGCCGGCGATCAAGGCCAACTCTGTAACGGTGCCCGTTCCCGCGAGCGTACCTGTCGCACTGGAAACGTCGACGTTACGGCAGAGACCATCGACGACGATCTCCCCCGCGGAAACTTCGACGTTCGCATTCACCGTGCCGCTGAGGGTCAGCCGGCCCGTTCCACTTTTGAAGAAACGCCCGGCGTTCACGGTCCCCGCGTAGGTGGTGTTCACGTTCTGATTCACAACAAACGCTTGAGGCTGGGTTGCCAAAACGACCGTCCCGCCGGTGCCGGCAAGCGAACCGATCGTATCGACCGAGACGAACGACAGCGTGCCTCCGGTGATCGTGACGGCTGCGGTATCGGCCAGAACATTGGCTTGGTTCACCGCGAGTGAGCCGCCGTTCACGTTCACTGCTGACGCCGTCATCGGCTGATTCAGGACCACCCTGCCGGCCTCCACCGTCATCGTGCCGGTCAGACTGCTCGGCCCCGTCATCGTGAACGTTCCGCTCCCGACCTTCGTCAGATTGCCGGCACCAGTGATCGCGAAGGCAGCGGTGGAGCCCGAGTCGCCAAACGTGAGCGTGGCGTTCGAGGCCAGTTCGACGGTGCCGCTCGTGCTCGAGAGCGAGGCCACCGTGTCGCTGCCGCCGATGGCGAGCCGGCCGGTGTTGACCGTGAGGGAGGCGGTATCGGCGAACGTGTTGGCCGAGGTGGTGGTGACCGTGCCCCCGGCGACGACGATGGCCGACGAGGCGAGCGAGACACCGGTGCCCGTCGTGAAGGAGCCCGACTGCACGCTCGTCGTGCCAGCCCACACCTGGCTGGCGTTCACCTGCACCGCGGTATTGCGACCTCCGGCGACTACGAAATCGACGTTGGTCTGGGTGGCGTTCGGACCGAGGGCGGTGTTCAGAACGAGGTTCGTGACGGTGGCGGTTTGGCTTCCGAAGACGGCATAGTCGACGCTGTTGTCGTTGTAGATGGTTCCGCTCAGGATCAGGCTGCCGGTGACGGGATTGAGTTGAATGTCAGAGGCGCCGTCCTTGCCGCCCGACAGGTTCATGACCACGGTCTGGGTGAACGAGCTGTTGTTTTCGATCCGGGTCTTGAAGTCGATGCCACCGCTGCCGCTTGCCGAAAGCGTGCGGGCCACGGGGAACGTGGTGTCCCAAAAAATGTCGTTCGCCGCCCGCCAATCACCCCAGTTGTAGTTCAGCCCGGTGACGTTCGAGTTTTGGTTTTGGTTGAACTTGAGGCTGTTGGTGAAGCCCCACGAGGGCAGCGTGTTGCCCTGCCAGTTGCCGGAGTCGCTGAAGTTGCTGTTGTTGAAAGCATCGTTCCCGACCCACACCAGGTCGGCCGCCGTGGCGACGGGCGATCGCCCAACCACTGCCGCCAGCAAACCCGCAATCCCCATCGCGAGCAGGCCGCAGCGAACGGAAGACGAACGACGTGGAGCATTCATGACAGTCATCGGGAGGTCTCGGATCGGGACAAGACAGCAGGTGGGGGCGGAGGACACGGCGAACGGACGTGCTCTCACGACGAATCCGCAGTGCAAATCTTGCGCCGCAACCACTGCCGCCGACGGATTCCGACAGGTAAAACCGTTCTGGAACGCGGTTTTCTGCAGGACTCGTGGGTTCCAAACGGCGTGCTCGCGGTGGCGTGCCGTGGGCACTGCGTTCGCCCTGGGGCAAAGTGCCCCATCGGCCTGGGGCGAATCGCCCCACCGCCCTGGAGTGATTCGCTCCACCCTGCCCCGCACCCTGAGCCTCGATGCGGGACGCCGACCCGAAGTCACCGCAGCGTCCGCATGCGTGGCATGCCTCGCTTGCCACGTCGTCGAATGCCAGGGTCCAGTGCGGGATCAGCCGTACCGCTTACGCGGCGACGCCTCCTGGATCAAAAAGCCGAATCGCGTGAGCGACGAGGGGGCAGCCATAGAGGGCCATCCCGGCGACCTCATGAGTACGGCGGCAGCCTGGACACAGGCCGGTGCGGGGCTCGGACAGACTGCTCTGCCGCGGTCGGCTGACTACTATATAAAGCCATCCCTTGTGCCGATCGCCGCTGACTTGAAGGCTCCCGTGGCCCAGCCCGCCCAGATCTCTGATGACGTTTCCGTGCCAGGCGACAGCTCGGCTGATCGCACGCCCGAGGGCGTCGACAAGAGCGGCGGCCGCGTTCGCGGGATGTTCGCCGAGATCGCCCCGCGGTACGACTTTGTCAATCGCATCCTCTCCGGTGGCATCGACGTCTGGTGGCGGCACGTCACCGTGAACCGCGCCCCGCCGCCCGCCTCCGGCGCGGTGCTCGACGTGTGCACCGGCACGGGCGACCTCGCC
>CAIKWU010000422.1 GCA_903831155.1 uncultured Planctomycetaceae bacterium
GCCCGAGCCCACCTGCTCCCGCCGCTCCGTGGCCCGCTTCTCGTGCTCGATCCGCCGCTCGTGCTCGTAGAGCCGCGTCTTGAGCACGCGGAGCGCCTTGGCGAGGTTCTTGTGCTGGCTCTTCTCGTCCTGGCACTGCACCACGATGTTGGTGGCGAGGTGCGTGAGCCGCACCGCCGAGGCCGTCTTGTTGACGTGCTGGCCGCCCGGGCCGCTCGCGCAGAACAGGTCCTTGCGGTAGTCGTCGGGCGAGAGGTCCACCTCCACGTCCTCGGGCTCGGGCAGCACGGCCACGGTCGCGGCCGAGGTGTGGATCCGCCCCTTCGTCTCGGTGTCGGGCACCCGCTGCACGCGATGGCCTCCGCTCTCGTGGCAGAGCTTGCGGAACACCGCGTCGCCCGACACGCCCAGGATCAACTCCTTGAATCCGCCAAGTTCCGTGGGGCTTGCGTCCATCACCTCGAAGTCCCAGCCGAGCTCGGCCCCGAAACGGCGATACATCTCGTAGAGGTCGCGGACGAACAGCGCCGCCTCGTCGCCGCCCGTGCCGGCGCGGAGCTCCACGATGCACCGCGTGCGGTCGGCATCCTCGTCGCCCGAGCAGAGGTCGAGCAGGTCGTCCCACTCCGCCTCGCGCCGCGCCTCGAGATCGGGAAGCTCCGCCTCGGCCAGGCCGCGGAGCTCCCGGTCGTCGCCGGCGATCATCTCGCGGTGCTCGGCGATCTGCCGTTCGAGCGTGGTGAACTGCCGGTAGCGGAGGGCGAGTTTGGCGAGCGTGCCGTGCTCGCGGGCCACCTTCGAGAGGGCCGCCTGGTCGGCCAGCACGGCCGGGTCGATCAGGGCCCGCTCGAGCTCCTCGAAGCGGGCGAGCCTCTGCTCGAGATCAGCGCGGATGCCGCCGGGGGAGGAGTCGGCCATGGAAGCCATGCCACGGGGCTGTCAGCCGGCGGAGCCCGACGGCTCAGGACGCCGGAGCCTCGGCCGCCTTCTTCTTCTTGAGGCTGGCGTAGCCGGCGCCGGCGAACTTGTTCTTGAACTTCTCGATCCGGCCCGCCGTGTCGACGAACTTGAGCTTGCCGGTGAAGAACGGGTGGCAGACGTTGCAGATGTCGACCTTGATCTCGGGCACCGTGCTGCGGGTCGAGAAGGTGTTGCCGCAGCCGCAGCGGACGACGGTGAGGCCGTAGTTGGGGTGGATGCCGTCTTTCATGGTCGCGAATCCGGAGCAAAGCAGGGGAGGGAAATCGGGGAGCCCCATACTCTACCCGACGCCTTCCCCAGCGGCAACGCGGGCCACATCGCGGCCCGGAGGGCCCGGCTCAGGGCGAACCGGCCCCGGCTTCCGCCCGTTCCCGCTCCAGCCGATCCGCGAGAAGCCGGCTGCCGAACCGCTGGGGCGAACCGTCTTCGCGGAGCACCTTCGCCGCCTCGTCGACGCGGCCGAGGTCCGCCAGCGCTCGCCCGAGGTTCGCGCGGGCGGCATCGGTCCAGCGGCTGTCGGGAGAAACCTCGAGCGTCATCCGCTGCAGGTAGTCGACCGCCGCCTCCGGCTGTCCCTCGCCGAGCGTCACGAGGCCGAGCCAGTAGGTGGCATCCTCCTTCATCTGCCGGTAGAGCCGCTCCACCGCGGCCGCCTTCTCGGGAGGCACCTGGGCGACGGCCCGCTGAATGACATCCTTCGACGGCCGGGCCGCGAGGTACCCCGCCTTCGCGCCGTCGGGGCCGTCGTACTCGCCGCGGAAATCCCTCACGCGGGCCGCGAACAGTGGACGCTGCGTCCGCTGGCCCCGACCGCCGTCGGTCACGACCACGACCGACAGCGGAGCGAGTTCGCGGGCGAGGGCCGCCTGCACGACCGCGGAACCGCCCCGCCGCCGCGCCTCGGTCTCGAACGGAAACGACCAGAGCGCGACGGGCCGCTCTCCACCAGGCAGCGCCGCGACGGCGCGGCGGCCCACCGCGGACGCGTCGTCGGCCAGCCGCACGCCGTGCCTCGGCCGGGTCACGCGGTCCAGTTCCTGCATGCGGCGGGACAGGCTCCAGGCGTCGGCGGAGACCAGGACCGTGACCGCGGAGACGTCGGCGGCCTTCACCGGATAGCCGCGGTCGGGCAGCGACATCGCCGCGAGGACGGCCTCGTTCGCGGCGGCTTCGCGAGCCGTCGCCACCCGCCGACCAAGGCCTGGAATCGGCATGCCATACGTCGGCTCGAAGAGATACGCCTCGCCGCCGATCACGGCCGCCGGGAGCCACGGTCGCGCCGCCGCCCCGTCTCCGCCGCTGGTCGCGAGCATCACGCCGTCGATGCCGGCCTGGCGAAGGAGTTCGAGAAACACCCACGACCGCTGCGCGGCACTGGCCCTCCCGGAAAGCAGCACCTCGCCCAGTTGGAACCAGCGGCTCCCGGGCGTCTCTTCCGAGGGCACCATCGGCGGATCGCCGACGAGCGCGAGCGAGCGGACCACCCAGGCGAACAGCCGCTCCGCCACCTCGAGATCGTCGTCGGCGGCACCGCGGGCGACCGACGCGACGTCGGCGAGCCAGCGTCGGTCACGGAGCGCCATCACGTCGCCCCCCGCATCGAACGTGCCCTGGGCGAGCCGCGGTGCGAGTCCCTCGCGAAGCGGCTCGGGGAGCGTTGCCACGAGGGCATCGGGCCGCCAGTCGCCGGGCTCCGCGAGGCCGCCCTGCGCCCACTGCGCCAGGCGGTCGAATGCCTGCTCGTAGGCCCGCTGTTCGTCGAAGTCGTCGAGCCGCGAGACCGCCGACACCGCCCCCGCCACGAGCTTCTCGGGGGCGATCCTGGTCGCGGGCGCGGGCGGCACCACGGCATCGGGCGGACGGCCGCAGCCGACCATGGCCACCCCCAGGGCCGCCACCAGGGGCACCGCCGCCATCGCCGCGCCGCGGATCATGCCTTCTCCCCCGCGAGCCGGGCCTCGTGAATCCGCAGCACCCGCTCCAGCACGCCGCCGAGATCCGCCAGCGGCACCATGTTGGGGCCGTCGCTGGGGCTCGTGTCGGGCTCGGGGTGCGTCTCGAAGAACACGCCGTCGACGCCGACGGCCGCGGCCGCCCTGGCCAGCGGCTCGACGAGGCTGCGATCTCCGCCGGTGGTGCCGCCGAGGCTCGCCGGCTGCTGGACGGAGTGGGTCGCGTCGAAGATCACCGGCACGCCGAACGATCGCATCACCGCGAGGCCCGCGAAGTCGTTGACCAGCCGGCCGTAGCCGAAGAACGTGCCCCGCTCGCAGAGCATGATGTCGTGGCAGCCGCCGGCCAGCAGTTTCGCGACCGCGTGCCGCATGTCGCCGGGCGCCACGAACTGCCCCTTCTTCACGTTCACGGCGCGCCCCGTAGCGGCCGCCGCGAGCAGGATGTCGGTCTGCCGGCAGAGAAACGCCGGAATCTGCAGGAGGTCGCAGACCTGCCCGGCGGCCGTGGCCTGCTCGGGGAGATGGACGTCGGTCGTGACGGGCAGGCCGGTCTCGCGGCGCACCCGGTCGAGCACGGCGAGCCCGTCGTCGAGGCCCGGCCCGCGGTACGACCCGCCGCTCGTTCGGTTCGCCTTGTCGTACGATGCCTTGAACACGGCTTGGATCGGGAGCCGGGACGCGAGCACGGCAAGCGACTCCGCGATCCGCAGGCAGAGGTCAGCCGTCTCGATCACGCACGGCCCGGCGATCACCGTGAGGGGCTGACCTGGGCCGCACCGATGGCGTCCGATCATGGCTGGCAGGCGCGGATTCACGGCATCGGCTCCTCGTGCGGGGGCGGGCCCTGGGGCGGACCAGCGA
>CAIKWU010000423.1 GCA_903831155.1 uncultured Planctomycetaceae bacterium
GCCGGCCTGTTCGCCCTGCGCCTCGCCCTTCCCGTCCTGCTTCCCGTCCTGCTTCCCGTCCTGCTTCCCGTCCTGCTTCCCGTCCTGCTTCCCGTCCTGCTTCCCGTCCTGCTTCCCGTCCTGCTTTCCGTCCTGCTTTCCGTCCTGCTTTCCGTCCTGCTTTCCGTCCTGCTTTCCGTCCTGCTTTCCGTCCTGCTTCCCGTCCTGCTTCCCGTCCTGCTTCCCGTCCTGCTTCCCGTCGCCGGACTGGCCCTTCGACTGGGCGTCCCCTTCCCCGTCTTGCGACCTCGCTTCGTCGGACTTGCGACGGTGCTCGAGAATCCGCTCCATCGCCTCACCGTCATCCGTTCCATCGGAGGCAACCGTCTCCCGCTTGGCATCCCCGGCGCGGCCCTTGCCGCGCTGGCCATCCTTTCGGCCGCCTTCCCCGCCGCCGGCGGCATCCTTCGGTTGGCCGCCCTTCGCCTCACCGCCCGGCTTGGGCTGTCCCCCGTTCGCGTCGGGCCGCTGGCCTCCATTGCCCGCGTTGCCTTCGGGCCGCTCGCCCTGCTGATCACCGCTCTGGCCTGCGCCCCCCTTGCCCTGCGGCTGAGTTCCACCGCCGTCGGAACTGCCATCCTGCTGCCGTTGGCCTGCTTGATCGCCAGACTTGCCCTTCATGCCATCCTGGGGTTTGCCCCCGTCCGCCCCGCCCTGATCCTCTCCCTGCTCCGGCTCGCCCTCGTCCTTCGCGGGCTTGGGGTCGTTCTGTCGCGACTTCGGCTGCTGCCCGTCCTGCTGGCCTTCATCGGCCGACTTCTGCGGCTGCTCGCCCGGCCGCTGCTGCATCGCCTCGGGCTGCGTCTCACCGGGCTTCTGGCCACGGTCATCGCGATTCTTCCTGTCGCGATCGTCACCGCCCTTGGAGTCCTGGCGATTTCCATCGGGCTCCTTCCCGCCCCGCTGGTCGCCGGCGGCATTGTCGCTGCCATCATTGCCCTTGCCCTTGCCATTCGCGGCCGACTCGTCTCCGGCCGGCGCGGCATCGCCGCCAGCCGAGTCGCCACCGCGATCGCCGCCACCGTCTGGCTTGGGCGGAGGCTCGGGCCGCGGCGAGGCCGCAGCATCGATCACGAGTTGATGCCAGCCGTCCAAATCCGATTTGGCCACGTTCGGACGCTCGGGCCGGTTGTCCTTCGCGACGGCCCGGTATTCGAGGACGTCCCCCGGCTTCGCCCCGAGCTGGTCGGGCACGATCGAGGTGTCGCCGAGGAACGAAGTGCCGTCGCCAACGAAGAGCTCACGGCCCGGTTGCTCCTTGCCGCCCCGCAGCCGCGTCTCCACCACCACGCTCGCCAGGCCGTAGTCGGGATCCTTCGCCTTCACGCGGATCGTGACCGGGGCCCCGGGGGGCACACGGGTGATCTTCTCGGCCGGCTCGGTGACGACCACCTCCGGCGCGAGGTCAGGCACCACGTCGATGCGATACTCCATCCGGTCCACGACCGACGACTCGCGATGCGCGGGCGAGGAGGCTTTCGGCTGGAACATCAGCCGGTAGGTGGGATGCTCGGGCCCGTTGCGTTCCGCATCGAGCCTGAGCGTGAAGCTGCCGCGGACCCGCGCCAGGTCGCGCTGGCCTCCCTTGAGCGGCACGTCGGTCTTGCCGTCGCCGCCGAAGTCGATCCACGCCGACTCGAGCGGATGATTGCTCTCGGCGACGAGCGTCACGGTGGTCCCCTCGAGAGCCCGCAAATCGCCCTGCCATTCGACGGTGTCATCGGACTGGCCGGTATAGCTCGGATAGTGGTACGTCACCTCGCGGACGAGCAGCGACGGCGTGTCCACCACGGCCACCCGGATCGGATCCGTCCGCGCGTCGCCAGCGGCGATCACGAGATCGACCGACTGGTCGAGGCCCCGCGAGGCATCGGGAAGGCACGCCGAGAACCGGCCGCGATCGATCGGCGTCAGGGCGACCTGCCAGGCCGGCCCGGCGCCGCCGTCGCGGCGCGGCGTGACGATCGCCTGCGGCTTCTCGCCATCCGCCAGCCCCCGCACCTGCGCGGTCACGACGAGCTGCCGCCCGCGCACGAGCGTGGCCACTCCCTGCGCGATCGGAATGCCCTGCGAGCCATCGCCCGTCACCGGCGCGCCGGGCTGCCGCCAGGCCAGCGTGGGCTGCTCGATCCATACCCGCGAGGGCGCCGAGATGCCGAGCCACGGCGCGACGAGCCGTGCCGTCGATGCCAGCAGGCTCTTGGGGGCGGCAAGCTCGTAGACCACCGCCGCGACGACGAGGCCCGCGAGCACCGCGGCCAGCCGCAGCGAGAGCGTGCGATCCATCACGCCGTCGCCGGGCACCTTCGAGAGCTGCCTGGCGGCGCGGCGGCGGAGCGACCGCACCACCAGCGGCGTCGTCTCGTCGGCCCGCGCCCGGGCGAGCACGGCGTTGACCACGTCGTTGTGGAGTTCGGGATGCTCGCGCTCGATGGCCCGCGCGGCATAGACGAGGTTGACCCGATACCGCACGAGCGGCAGGACCCAGCGGATCGCCGCCGCCGTCACCGCCACCACCGCCACCGCGAGCCATATCCATCGCGCCCACGCGGGCAGCCCCCCGGGCACGAGCCAGTGCTCGACGAACACCCCCGCGAGCAGCCAGACCATGACGGCCACGGCCGCTGCCAGGCCGAACGTGGTCAGGGCGACGCCCTTCACCTCCGCCCGGGCCGCGGCGAGACGCCGCGCGAGATACCGCTCCGACTTCGAGCTGGTGTCGGTGTCGTCCCAGCCGGCGACAGCCAGGGGATCGTCGGCGGGTCGGGACACCGTCGCCATCGGCTCGCTCCGTACCACGAACAATCGCGGACACGCGGGAATCGCTTCTCGCCAGCGTCTCCCGATTATATCGGCTGGATCACGAAGGTTTTCCGGATGCGTTGCCGGACTTGGCATCGGGTCGCCCGGTCCGCGACATTGGGTTTTCCGCCGGGAAGGGCCGTGCGGGGTGCCTCCGGAACCGCCGCATGGCTTTCCTGCCCGAGCCGGAATCGTTCAAGCGGATCGTCGATGGCTCGACGCGGGGCGTCGGTGCGTCCGTGGCCAGGGTGGCGCTCCGCTGCGCCGAAGTGCCCTACGGCCTGGTGATCGCGGCTCGCAACGCGGCCTACGACGCGGGCGTGCTGCCGAGCCACGCCGCCCCGATCCCGGTCCTATCGGTCGGCAACCTCACGCTCGGGGGCACCGGCAAGACGCCGCTGGTCGCCTGGGTGGCCCGCCGGCTCGCAGGCCGAGGCCAGCGGCCAGCGATCGTCAGCCGCGGCTACGCCGCCCTTCCCGGCCAGACGAGCGACGAGGCCGCCGAACTCGCCATCGTCGTCCCCGGCGTGGCCCACGTCGCCGATCGTGACCGCGTGGCCGGCGTTCGCCGGGCCTCCGCCGCGGGCGCCACCGTCGCGGTGCTCGACGACGGCTTTCAGCATCGCCGGCTCCGCCGCGACCTCGACATCGTCGCGGTCGACGCGACCGATCCCTTCGGCTGCGGCCACCTCTTCCCCCGCGGCCTGCTCCGCGAGCCGCTCCGGTCGATCCGCCGGGCCCGCGCGGTGGTGCTCACGCGGGCGACGTCGGTCGATGCCGCCAGACGCGCCGGGATTCGCGCCGCGATCGCAAGCGCGTGTGGGGGGCGGCTCGACGCCGCCTGGATGGAGGCCGAGCACCGGCCGGTCGGGCTGCGGGCCGCCGACGGGCGGACGGATCCGCTCGACACACTCGCCGGGCAACGCGTGGTGGCCTTCGCAGGCATCGGCAACCCGGCCGCATTCCGCAGCACGCTCGCAGGGCTCGGCGCCGAGATCGCGGGATTCACCTCCTTTCCGGACCACCACGCCTACTCCACCGCGGACCTCGATCGGCTCGCCGCCGGCGTTCCAGCGGGCACCGGGCTTGCGGTCACCACCCTCAAGGACCTCGTGAAGATCGGCCGGCCGACGCTGGGCGACGTGCCCCTCGTGGCGCTCGAGATCGCGCTGGCGCCGCTCGCCGGCGTGGATGCCGTCGAGGCGATCATCGACGCCGCGGCGATGCTGCCCAGGGGAGGAACGCTGTCGTGACCTCCGGCGACCCGAGTCGCATCGACGTCTCCATCCTGATCACGACCTTTCGCCGGCCGGGGCATCTCTCGCTGGTGCTGGAGTCGATCGCGCTGCAGCGGCTTCGCGGCACGACGATCGAGATCGTGGTGTCGGACGACGGGTCGGGCGACGAGACACCGCACGTGGTGCGGGCTTTTGCGACGAGCTCCGGGATCGCCGTGCGATACGTGACCCAGCCCCACGACGGCTTCCGCCTCGCCCGGGCCCGCAACGCGGCCGCCCGCCTGGCGCGGGGCGACTACCTCCTCTTTCTCGACGGCGACTGCATGATCCCACGACACCACGTGGCGGCCCACATGGCCAGGCGTCGCCGTGGCACCGCGCTGCTCGGCTACTGCGCGCGGCTGACGCAGGAGGCCTCACGGACACTGCTGCCGGAGAATCTCGCGATCATCGACTTCGGCCGCCTCGTCACCGACCGTGAGCGACGGCTGCTCGCCCGCCGTCACCGGAAGGCCTGGTGGCACGCCGCCCTTCGCCACCCCACGAAGCCGCGACTGGCCGGCGGCGACTTCGGCGTGTGGCGCGACGACTTGATGGCGGTGAACGGCTTCGACGAGCGGTTCGTGGGCTGGGGGCAGGAAGACGACGACCTCGGGCTGCGGCTCCGCGGCCTCGGAGTTCGGCTGGAGTCGATCCTCGACCGGACCCGGTCGCTGCACGTCTGGCACGAGACCGATCCGACTGCCACGCGCCGCTGGCGCGACGGGGCGAACGTCGCCCGGCTCGAGCGTCGTGGCCGGCTGACCGCATGCCGCGTCGGACTGGTGGACCGCCGGGCTGCGGCCATCCACTGGGGCCTGCCGGCCGCCATGCCCGGCACCCCGATTGGCGGGATGATCTCGCGTCATCTCTCCGCCGCGCATCTCGCGGCCGCCGCCGCGCCGTGTGAAATCGACGTCGCGATCGCCCCTGGCGCCACGACGTTTTCGAGGCCCGCTGAATGCCGACTGCTCTTGATCTCGGCCGGCCACGCCATCGATCCCGCGGCGCTCGCCGCCGCCGATCAGGTGGCCGAGGTGGGCGACGAGGCGTCGGTGGCACGGGCCCTCGACGCCGCGGGCTGACCGCGGCCGAAGATCACTTCCGCTTTTCGGCGTGGAGCGTGTGCTTGCGGAGCCGCGGCGAGTACTTCTTGACCTTGAGCTTTTCGCCCCCGGTCTTCCGCCGCAGCGTGTAGTTCATGTCGCCGGTCTCCTCGCAGACGAGGTGGACCACTTCGAGTTTTCTCTTGCCCTTCGCCATGTCATCTCACCTGCGGGAGTGCCCGGCTCTCCGGGTCCGCGACCGTGCCACGACCGATCCCGATGGCCGCAGCGACGTCGGTCGTCGCGAGCGAAGCACCTTACCCGCCAGGCGTCCGGAAAACCAGCGGTGCCGCCGCCGCGGGGGAACGGCTGCGAATCCGGGAATAATCGCCCCTCGCCGATCCGAACTCCCGACCGGAGATGCTGGTCCGACCCCCACGGTGCCGCCCCCGCGGACGGCCGGGATCCCGCGACGGGGCGGCCTGTTATAGTGACGGTGGGTAGGGTGCTCCGGCCCTGCAGGGGAAGACTTTTCATGTCCAGCCACGTCAATCCGGATTCCGTGAAGCCGTCGATTCCTTCCGCATCGCCTCGGACGGCGGCCGCCGCCGCTCCCCGCTCGGCTCCGGCCAAGCCGCAGCCTTCGGCCAGCGAACCTCCCGACGAGGGCGACGACGACGAGTCGATCGCCGCGGAGGCGGTGAAGCAGGCGCCGGCCTGGGCGATCAGCACGCTCGTTCACGTCGTCGTGCTGCTCGCCATGGCGCTGATCGTGAGCGACCCGCCGGTCAAGGAGAAGATCCGCCAGATCACCTCGAACGCACCGGAGACCGAGGACGAGTTCAGCGAGTTCGAGGATTCCCTGCCCGAGCAGATGAATCCTGCCGCGGACCCGACGGCGGAGGTCGCAGTGACCACCGAAATGGTCGAGACGCCCGTCGAAGTGGTTGCCGATGCGAACGACGTCGATGCCGCGCCGCTCCACGTGGAACTCTCCGACTTCGGCTCGGAGACGGCCCCCGCCGCCGACATGATGGCGTCGATCGGCGCGATCGGCGGAACGGCAGGCGGTCTCGGTGGCCGCGCTCAGGCCGCGAACCTCGCCGCCGCGGGCGGTGGCGGCGGCGATACGGAGCAGGCCGTCGATCGTGCGCTCCAGTGGATCGCGGGCCACCAGCTGCCCGACGGCGGTTGGTCGTTCGATCTCGCCGCCTGCCCGAGCTGCGGCGGCAAGTGCTCGCACTCCGGCGTGAGCAAGGCGAAGGACCGCTGCGGGGCCACGGCGATGGCCCTGCTGCCGTTCCTCGGCCGTGGCTACACGCATCGCGAGGGCAAGTTCAAGAAGACGGTCGAGAACGGCATCGCCTTCCTCGCGAAGCTGTCCGCCGAGGGCAACGGCAAGGTCTACCGCGAAGCGGGCACGTTGTATTCGCAGGGCCTGGCGGGGATCGCGCTGTCCGAGTGCTATGCGATGACGCAGGACAGCCGGCTCGCCGCTCCGACGCAGGCCGCGCTCAACTTCATCATGCAGGCGCAGGATCCCGCCGGCGGGGGCTGGCGGTATTCCCCGAAGCAGCCCGGCGACACGTCGGCCGTGGGCTGGCAGATCATGGCGCTCAAGAGCGGCAACATGGCCTACCTGAACGTCAATCCCGTGACCGTGAAGAAGGCCGTGGCGTTCCTCAACTCCGTCGAGTCGCAGAACGGGGCCCGCTACGGCTATACGGACAACTCGCGATTCTCGCCCGGGCTCACGGCCGTGGGCCTGCTGTGCCGGATGTACCTCGGCTGGAAGAAGGACAACCCGGCACTCAAGGACGGTGTCGCCTATCTCGCCAAGGTCGGGCCGACCGCAGACCTCTACTACGACTATTACGCGACGCAGATCATGCACCACATGGAGGGTGACGTCTGGATCGCGTGGAACACCAAGATGAAGGGGATGCTCATCAAGGCCCAGTCGAACAAGGACCACGAGGCGGGCAGCTGGCACGACGGCGTGGATGGCGGCCACGGTGCCGACGCCGCCGGCCGACTCTACTGCACGTCTCTGGCCACGATGATTCTCGAGGTCTACTACCGACACCTGCCGATCTACGGCAACCAGTCGGTGAACGAAGAGTTCAAAGAATAGCGCAGCCGGGCCATCCATGGCCCCGGCTGCTTGGCCCGGCGGGGCGAAGCCAAGGTTCGCCGCGCCGGGCGGCTCGCCGTCCGGGCGAGCCCAGGAGCATGGCCCGCTCACGACGGCCATGCCTGACAACCCGTAAGCCGCCGCAGGCCCGAAGGGATGCGCCGGCGCGACACCAGCCCATCCATGGCCCCGGCTGCTTGGCCCGGCGGGGCGAAGCCAAGGTTCGC
>CAIKWU010000424.1 GCA_903831155.1 uncultured Planctomycetaceae bacterium
CCGAGGAGGTTCCCTGCGACGTCTCGCAGGCCGAGGAGGCCCAGCGGGTCGTCGAGGCCGTGGTCGAGAAGTGCGGCCGGCTCGACATCCTCGTCAACAACGCGGGCGTGACCCGCGACACGCTCCTGCCGCGGATGAGCGACGAGGAGTGGGACACCGTCCTCGACACGAACCTCCGCGGGCCGTTCCTGTTCATGCGGGCGGCGAGCCGGCCGATGATGCAGCAGCGGTATGGCCGGATCGTGAACGTGGCGAGCGTGTCGGGGCTGATCGGCAATCCCGGCCAGGCCAACTACTCGGCCTCGAAGGCGGGCCTCGTCGGGCTCACGAAGACCGTCGCCAAGGAGCTCGCGGGCCGGAAGATCACGGTCAACGCGGTGGCTCCGGGCTTCATCGCCAGCGACATGACCGCGGCCCTCGGCCCGGCGCTGCTCGACGAGGTGAAGAAGCGGGTCCCTGCGAAGCGGCTCGGCGAGGCGTGGGAGATCGCCGAGGCGGTGCTCTTCCTCGCAGCCCCCTCGTCGGGTTACATCACCGCCCAGACCCTCGTCGTGGATGGGGGCATGATCGGCTGAAAACGGGCTTGTTTCCCGGTCTTTACACCCGCGGCCGGGAACGGGTATATCTTGCCGTCAACCCGGGCAAGGTGCGCAGCCTCGGAGGGCTGTCGCACGGTTCGTCAGACCGCCCTGCCCCGCCAGACGGCGGGCAGCACGGCACCAGGAGGATTCACAAGGTGGCTTCAGTCCAAGAGCGAGTGATCGACATCGTGGCTTCGCAACTCGGCGCGAGCAAGGACCAGATCACGCCCGAAACGTCGTTCATCAAGGATCTTGGCGCCGACTCGCTCGACACCGTGGAGTTGGTGATGGAGCTCGAGGAGGAGTTCGACATCACGATCCCCGACGACGCCGCCGAGAAGATCCAGACGGTCGGCCAGGCCGTCGAGTTCATCGAAAAGCAGCAGGCCTGACCGACTGGTCCGCACGGCAGGGACGGCGGAGCGACCAATGAAGCGACGGGCTGTGGTGACGGGCGTGGGCGTGGTGACGTCCCTGGGCCGACAGGTCGAGACGTTCTGGGACCGGATCGTCCGCGGCGAGAGCGGCGTTGGGCCGATCACGCTGTTCGACGTGTCGGGCTACCGGGTGCAGTTCGGCGGCCAGGTGAACTGGGAGCCTGAGAACGAGGGCATCGCGAACCCGAAGGACCTCAAGCGGCTCGACCGGTTCACGCAGTTCGCCCTCGCCTCCGCCAAGGACGCGGTCACCGACTCCGGCCTCGACTTCGCGAACGAGGATCCCTTCCGCTGCGGCGTCGTGATCGGCTCCGGCATCGGCGGCCTCTGGGAGTTCGAGGTCCAGGAGGAGCGGCTGCTCCACAAGGGCATCGACAAGGTCTCGCCGTTCACCATCCCGAAGCTGATGGTCAACTCGGCGAGCGGCCACGTCTCGAGCCTCTACGGCATCAAGGGCCCCAACTTCGCCGTGGCGACCGCCTGTGCCAGCGCCGCCAACTCGATCGGCAGCGCCCTGCGGGCCATCCAGTACGGCGACGCCGACGTGATGGTCGCCGGTGGCAGCGAGGCCGCCCTCACGCCGATCGGCCTGGCGGGCTTCCAGAACATGCGGGCCCTCTCCTTCCGCGGCGACTCGCCGCAGCAGGCGAGCCGACCGTTCGACATCGACCGCGACGGCTTCGTGCTCGCGGAGGGCGCCGGCGTGGTGGTGATCGAGGAACTGGAGCACGCCCGCAGCCGCGGCGCCCGGATCTACGCCGAGCTCAAGGGCTACGGAGCCAGCGGCGACGCCGGCCACATCACCCAGCCCGACGACGAGGGCCGCGGGGCGGGGCGGGCCATGGCGATGGCACTCCAGGACGCGGGCCTCGGCCCCGAGGCCGTGCAGTACATCAACGCCCACGGCACCAGCACCCCGCTCGGCGACGTGGCCGAGACGAGGGCGGTGAAGCGGGTGTTCGGCGAGCACGCGAAGCGGCTGGCCGTGTCGAGCACCAAGAGCCAGCTCGGCCACACGCTCGGCGCCAGCGGCGGCATCGAGCTCGTCATCTGCGCCCTCACCCTCGCCCGCGGCGTGATCACCCCCACGATCAACCTCGACACTCCCGACCCGGAGTGCGACCTCGACTACGTGCCGAAGGCGGCCCGCGACGCGAAGGTCGACGTGGTGATGAGCAACTCGTTCGGGTTCGGTGGGCACAACGGAAGCCTCGTGCTCGCCCGGGTCTGACCCGGTCCTCGGGCTTGCCGCTTCACCGGAGGCCTCGGCCATGGATCGGTCGCGGACAGGCATCGTCGCCCTCCTCCTCGCCGCCTGGGCGGCGACGGCCACCGGCCAGATCCCGGCCACCGACGGCCAGGTCTGGAAGCAGCACGACATCTCCGCGTTCGTGAAGCAGGCCGGCGAGGGGAGCGAGCGGTTCGTCGTCGACTGGATCCTCCAGGAGACCGGCTATCCCGCCTGGCACGGCGCCGCACCCGCATCGCTCTCGGCCGACGCCGACAGGCTCTCCTGCTTCCACGGACCAGAGATGCAGGCGCGGGTCGAGGACATCGTGGCCCGGTTCGTCGATTCGGCCGCCGTGCCGCACCGCTTCACGGTCCGCGTGCTCGGGCTCGACACGCCCGCCTGGCGGACGGAGGCCCGCCCGGTGCTCACCGCGGTGCCCGCCGCCACTCCGGGCGTGCAGGCCTGGATCGCCCCGCGAGAGACGGCGGCGGCGGTGCTGGCGAGGCTCCGGTCGCGATCCGACTGCCGCGAACTGCCGACCGGCCCCGTGCTCGCGGCCAACGGGCTGCCCGCCACGCTCTCGGGAGGCCGCAAGCAGCCCTACGTGCAGGACATCGCCCCGCGGCCCGACGTCTGGCCCGGGTGGCAGATGCAGTCGGCCGCCTGCGACGAGGGGCTGGCGATCGACGTCCATCCGCTCCTCTCCCGAGACGGCGCGGCGGTGGAGGCCGTCCTCCGCTGCCGGATCGACCAGATCGAGCGGATGGCCGCGGTGTCGCTGGCGTCGCCGGTCAACCAGCAGCGGGTGCAGGTGGAGGTGCCGCAGGTGGCGGCCGTCCGCGTCGGCGAGCGGTTCCGCTGGCCGGCCAACCAGACGCTCTTCGTGGGCCTCGGGTTGGTGCCGTGGCCCGTGCCCGCGCAGAATGTCTCCGCCGTCGCCCTGATCGCGGACGACAAGCGGTGCGACGTGGTGATCGTCGTCGAGCCGCGGCTTGGTGCCGGCCCCTGAACCCCGCCCTCGAGATCGACAGGAAGGTTGCATGAGCAGTTCGGCTGCACGTCGGGTGGTGATCACCGGCATCGGAGTCGTCTGCCCGCTCGGGCTGGCGCTCGACGACCTCTGGACGGGCCTCGTCGGCGGCCGCAGCGGCGTGGGGCTCATCAGCTCGTTCGCGACCGGCGGCATCCCGCTTCACCATGGGGCCGAGGCCCTCGGGTTCACCGGCGACATCGCCGACTTCGGCCCGCTCGACGGCGAGAAGAAGAAGGCCATCCGCAAGGGCTGCAAGGTGATGTGCCGCGAGAGCCAGATGGCGGTGGCGGCGGCCCAGCGGGCCCTCCACGACGCCGGCGACGCCACGACCCACCACGCGCCGGAGCGGTTCGGCTGCGTGTTCGGCTCCGACTACATGCTCACCCTGCCCGACGACTTCACGGCCGGCGTGGCGAAGTGCCGCGACGCCGACGGCCGGTTCGACTTCCGGATGTGGGCGACCGACGGCATGCCGCAGCTCACGCCGCTGTGGCTGCTGAAGTACCTGCCGAACATGCCGGCCAGCCACATCGCGATCTACAACGACCTCCGCGGCCCGAGCAACTCGCTCACGCTCCGCGAGGCCAGCGGCCACCTCGCGGTGGGCGAGGCGGTGGTCACGATCCAGCGGGGCGCCGCCGACATCATGGTCGCGGGCGCGACGGGCACCCGCGTGCATCCGATGAAGACGGTCCACGCCCTCCAGAGCGAGCAGGTGGCGACCGGCGACGGCGACCCGACCACCTGGAGCCGCCCGTTCGACGCCGGCCGCCACGGCATGGTGCTCGGCGAGGGGGCGGCGGTGCTGGTGCTCGAGGAGCTCTCCCGCGCCGAGGCCCGCGGCGCGCGGATCTACGGCGAGGTCATCGGCCACGCGGCCCGCAGTGCCGCCGATCGCTCGGGCATCGGCCGCCGCCGCCAGGCGATCGGCCTCGCGATGCGGCGAGCGCTCGAGATGGCCGCGGTGCCCCCGACGGGCCTCGGCCACGTGCACGCCCACGGCGCGAGCACCGTCACCGGCGACCGGGAGGAGGCCGAAGCGATCGGCGACGCGCTCGGCTCGGCGGCGGCCGTTCCCACCGTGGCGGCCAAGAGCCACTTCGGCAACCTCGGCGGCGGCAGCGGCCTCGTCGAGTGCGTGGGGAGCATCCTCGCCCTTCGGCACGGCGGCCTGTTTCCGCTCCTCAACCATGAGGCCACCGACCCCGCCTGCGGGATCCGGCCCGCCCGCCGGGGCGACCCCGCCGGCGACGTGTTCATCAGCACGGCGGTCACGCCGCAGGGGCAGGCAGGGTCACTCGTGATCCGGGGCTGGCGGGCGTCGGCCTGACGCGGCCCCGATCGCCGCTCCTTGACAGCCCCTGTCAGCCGACATACCCTCCACGGGTTGCTCTCCTCGCGAGGATGGCTGCTGGTTCGCGGATTCGCTTTCCAGGCGCCGGGCGGCATGGCTGCATGCTCCGACGCCTCGGCGCCCATGTCGTGAAATGGCGTCGGCCGTGCCGGCTCCGCCATTCCATGGACGGCATCCGAGAACCACATGAAGCCTGAAGAAATCCTCCGCATCGTCGACGCGATCCACCGCGACAAGAACATCGACAAGGAGATCGTGTTCCAGGCGATCGAGGCCGCGCTGGTCACCGCACTGACCCGCCAGTACGGCGAGACGTCGGTCGTCACGATCGAGATCGACCGCGAGAACGGCAAGGTCACGGGCACGCACGACGGCCAGTCGCTCGACACGGCCGAACTCTCCGGGCGGATCGGCGCCCAGACCGCCAAGCAGGTGATCATCCAGAAGATCCGCGAGGCCGAGCGCGACGCGATCCACGACGAGTTCGAGGAGCAGGTCGGCCAGATGGTTTCCGGGGTCGTGACCCGCTTCGAGGGGGCCACGGCGACCGTGCAGCTCGGCAGCCAGGAGGCGATCCTGCCCCGCAGCGAGCAGATCCCGGGCGAGTCGTACCATCCCAACGAGCGGATCCGCGGCACCATCTTCGAGGTCCGCAAGGTCGGCAGCCGCGTGAAGATCATCCTCTCGAGGATCCGGCCGCAGCTCGTGCAGCGGCTCTTCGAGCAGGAGATCCCCGAGATCGCCGACGGCGTGATCGAGATCCGGGCCATCGCCCGCGAGCCCGGCTATCGCAGCAAGGTCGCGGTGATCAGCTCCGACAACCGCATCGACTGCGTGGGTGCCTGCGTCGGCGTCCGTGGCAACCGCATCAAGAACATCGTCGAGGAGCTCGGCGGAGAGCGGATCGACATCGTCCGCTGGAACGACGACCTCCAGGTGCTCGTTCCCAACGCCCTGCAGCCCGCCGAGGTCGACGAGGTCATCCTCTGCCAGATGCTCGGCCGGGGCATCGTGCTCGTCCGCGAGGACCAGCTCTCGCTGGCGATCGGCCGTCGCGGGCAGAACGTGCGGCTGGCGAGCAAGCTCTGCGGCTGGGACATCGAGATCATGACCCGCGAGGAGCTCGATCAGCAGATCGAGCGGGCGATCGCCGGCTTCTCGTCGATCGAGGGCCTCGACGAGTCGGTGGCCGAGCGGCTCGTGGGCGAGGGCTTCCTCTCCTACGACGATCTCTCGGTGATCGAGCCCGACGATCTCATGGAAATGGGCGGCTTGACCGCCGAACAGGTGGACGCGATCGTTGCGGAGGCGGAGGAGCGTGCCAGCCAGGTCGAGGCGGCTGCCGCGGACGAGCGGCGGAAGCAGCGGGAAGCGGAGCGGATCGCGAAGGCGACCGCCGACGCCGACGCCGCCGACGCGCTGGTCGCCGAGCAGGCGCCGGAATCGGCGGCTGTTCCCGCTCCGGAATCGGCGACCGAGTCGTGATGGTCGGAAGCGGTCGTATGAAGGTGTTCGGCGAGAGGCGTTGCGAGAGAGGGTCGAGTGGCTGTCCGAATCTACACGCTGGCGAAGGAACTCAAGCTCGACAGCAAGGAGCTCGTCGATCTCTGCACGCGCGCCGGCATCCAGGACAAGGGCTCGGCGCTCGCCAGCATGACGGACGAGGAGGTGGCGAAGCTCAAGGAGTTCATCGCCGCCAAGTCGAAGCCGCCTGAGCGGCCCGCCGCCGCCCCGGTGAGGCCGGCTGCTCCCGCCGCGGCCAAGCCCGCCGCCGCCCCCGGCACGCTCAAGCGCGAGGACTACATCGCCCCCGCGGGTGTCGCCAAGGGCAAGCCGCCGGAGGTGGCGCCGCCTTCGAGGCCGGCGGCCGGCGAGCCCAAGCCGCGGCCCACGGTTCGGCCCGGCGGCGACGGCCCGAAGCCCGTGCCCAGGCCCGCGTTCAAGCTGGCTCCGGTTCCGGCGGCGGGACGAGCGCCGATCACTCCGCGTCCGTCGTCGCAGGAGCCCGTGGCCCAGAAGCCCGACGTCAAACTCCCGCTCGACGCCATCCGCAGCGCCAAGGCCGGCGGCGCCAAGCCGCTCGCCGACCACATGCGGAAGCACGAGCAGCAGCGTGCCGCCGACGCCACGCGTCAGCGGACCAGCGGCCTGCTCCGCGGCGGTGCCGGTGGCCCCGCGGCCGTGCCCCCGCCGATGGCGCCCGGCGTCCGCCCCCGCCGCACGCCGTCGAAGACCGGCGACGGCAAGGACGACGTCGGCAGCCGCGAGCAACGGCAACTTGGCCGCAGGAAGATGATGGATGGCCGCGGGGGAGGCGACGACGAGTTCGGCTCCCGCCGTCGCCGTGGGTCCCGCCCCCGCAAGAGCGGCACGTCGACCGCCGCCCCCCGCAAGACCAACGCCTCGATCCAGGTCCCGTGCAACGTGCGGGCCTTCTCGGAGGCGATCGGCCTCTCCGCGAGCGACGTGCTCAAGAAGCTGCTCACGTTCGGCATGGAACAGATGCCGAGCATGGGCACCGTGCTCGACCGCGACACCGTGGAACTCCTCGCCGCCGAACTCGGCGTGCAGCTCGACATCAAGACCGCCGAGGATCTCGAGAAGGAGCTTCTCGTCGGCTTCGACGCCGTGGACGAGGATCCGGCCCTCCGGCAGCCACGGGCTCCGGTCGTCACGTTCCTCGGCCACGTCGACCACGGCAAGACGTCGCTGCTCGACAAGATCCTCGGCATCGACGTGGCCGCCCGCGAGAGCGGCGGCATCACGCAGCACATGCGGGCCTACACGGTCGACCGCAACGACAAGTCGCTCACGTTCGTCGACACGCCGGGCCACGAGGCCTTCACCCAGTTGCGGGCCCGCGGTGCCAACGTCACCGACTGCGCCGTGATCGTGGTGGCGGCCGACGACGGCGTCATGCCGCAGACCGAGGAGGCGATCAGCCACGCCAAGGCGGCCGGCGTGCCGATCGTGGCCTGCATCAACAAGATCGACCTGCCGGGCGCCGACGTGCAGCGGGTCTACCAGCAGCTGGCGGCCGCGGAGCTTTTGCCGACGGAGTGGGGCGGTGAGACGGAGGTGGTGAAGACGAGCGCCGTCACCGGCGAGGGAGTCGACTCCCTGCTCGACACGCTGCTGACGATCGCCGAGCTCCACGACCTGCGGGCCAATCCCGACCGCACCGCGGCCGGCGTCTGCCTCGACGCCTCGATCCACGAGGGCCGGGGCGTGGTGGCCTGCCTGCTCGTGCAGAAGGGCACGCTCAACATCGGCGACCCGCTCGTCTGCGGTGAGGCCACCGGCAACGTGAAGTCGATGTTCGATCCGCTCACCCGCCGCAAGGTGACCGAGGCCGGCCCCTCGCGGCCCGTGTTCGTCACCGGCCTCGACGTGCCCCCGGGTGCCGGCGACCGGTTCCAGGAGGTCGAGTCGATCGCCCTGGCCCGCGAGGTGGCCCTCAAGCGGCACGACATCCGCCGTCAATCCAACCTGGCCGGCGCCCCGGTCCACGTCACGCTCGAGAACCTGGCCGACCGCCTCGGCGCCGAGAAGGCGCCGACGCTCAACCTCATCCTGCGGGCCGACGTCCGCGGCTCGATCGAGGCGATCCTCAAGGAACTCCAGAAACTCGACCACCCGGAGGTGAAGATCCGGGTGCTGCAGGCCACGGTTGGCGGGGTGACCGAGGCCGACGTCCAACTGGCCGACGCCTCCGACGCGGTGATCATCGCCTTCAACGTCGTTCCCGACGAGCGGGCGCGGTCGCTGGCGGAGGACAAGGGCGTGCAGGTCCGTCGCTACGACATCATCTACCAGGTCACCGACGACCTGAAGAAGGCGCTCGAGGGCATGCTCGCTCCCGAGAAGCGGGAGAACGATCTGGGCCGCGCGGTCATCCAGCGGACCTTCTCGATCAGCCGCATCGGCACCATCGCAGGCTGCCGCGTGATCGCCGGCGTCATCGCCCGCAACGCCCGGCTGCGGGTGATCCGCGACAACCGGGTGATCGGCGACTACGGCATCGAGTCGCTGAAGCGGGAGAAGGACGACGCCCGCGAGGTCCGTGACGGCCTCGAGTGCGGCATCAAGGTGGCCGGATTCAACGACCTGAAGGAGGGCGACATCCTCGAGTGCTATCGCGTCGAGGAAGTCGCGCGGACGCTCTCGTGAGCACCCGACGACTGCTGAAGGCGGCCGAGGCGGTCCGCGAGGTGGTCAGCATGGCCATCCTCACGGAGGTTCGCGACCCTCGGGTGAAGGACGTCACCGTCACGGGCGTCGAGATGTCGCCCGACATGCGGTCGGCCGTGGTGCACGTGTCGATCATGGGCGGTCCCGCCAAGGAGAAACTCGCGCTCCAGGGGCTCGCCCGGTCGGCCGGCTTCCTGCAGTCGCGGATCGCCGACCGCATCGAGACGCGCTACACGCCCCGGCTCCGCTTCGAACTCGACGGCGGCGTGAAGAAGTCGCTCGAGATCGCCCGCATGCTCCACGACGTGCTGCCCCCGGCTGCGGCACCGGCCGACGAACCCGATCCCGCTCCCGCGGATTCCCGCCACGACTCACTGCAGGATTCCCTCCAGGACGACGCATGACCGCCCCCAAGAAGCCCGCCGGCAAGAAGCCGGCTCCTCCCGCCAAGAAACCCGCCCCCAAGGCTGTCGCGAAGCCCGTCGGCAAGCCGGCCCCGAAGCCGGCACCGAAGCTCGCCCCGCCCAAGGCCGCCGCCAAGCCGGTGGCGCCCGTGAAGGTGGAGCCGCCGAAGCCCGCGCCGGAGAAGGTGCCGCCCCGGGCGCAGCTGATCCCGAAGCTCCACAAGGCGCTCAAGGCCTCCTTCAAGCCCGTGGCCTTCAACACGAATCGCGACCTCCTCGACCAGGTGCTCGTGGCCTGCTGCCTGGAGAACGCCCCCTACGAGGCGGCCGAGAAGGCCCACTCGCGGCTGCGGGAATCGGCCTTCGACCTCAACGAGATCCGCGTCACGACCGTGGCCGAACTCGCGGAGATGCTGCACGACCTGCCCGACCCGTCCCATGCGGCCCTCTCGCTGCGCCGCGTGCTGCAGAGCGTGTTCGAGTCGACCTACGCCTTCTCGCTCGAGCACGCGAAGAAGCATTCGCTGGCGCACGGGCTCAAGGTGTTGGAGGGGATGCACGGCATCCCGCCGTTCGTGGTGGCCCACGTGGCCTCGACCGCGCTCGATGGCCACATGATCCCGCTCGACAAGGGTGCGGTCGCGGCCCTCTACCTGTGCGGCCTGACGACCCGGGCGGAGTACGACAGCGGCAAGGTGGCTGGCCTCGAGCGGATCATCGGCAAGAAGGCCGGCGTCGAGTTCTCGTCGCTGCTGCACCTGTTCGGCATCGAGGTGCTCACCAACCTTCACGGCGCCACGGTGCGGAAGGTGATCCAGGCGGTGAATCCGGCGGCCCTCAAGGACCGGATGCCGAAGCGGGGCGAACCGCTGCCGTCTCCCACGCCGCCGCCCCCCCCGACCGACAAGGAGAGCCTCAAGGCGGCCGAGGCTGCCCGGCACGCCGCCGAGGAGCATCGTCCCGCGGGCCCGCAGGCCGCGGCCCGTCCCGCCGGCAAGACGCCCATGCCGCCCGCCGGCTCGGGGCCGAAGAAGCCCGGCGACGGCAAGTCGGGTCCGAAGCCGTTCGTCGTGAAGCCGAACGTGGGCAAGCCGCTGACGATCAAGCCGCAGATGGCGCCGCCGCCGGAGCCCGCGAAGCCGCAGCCGGCGGCCAAGAAGCCGGCGGCCCCGCCGGCGAAACCGGCCGCGAAGCCGAGCAAGCCGGCGGCGGGCAAGCCCGCGGCCAAGGGCGACCGGCACTCCGCCGACATCGGCAAGCGCAAGCCGCGGTGATCATCGGCCGTCGGCATCAGGCATCCGCGAGGGAGGAACACGCGTGGCCGGACATTCCCACTGGGCGAACATCTCCCGCAAGAAGTCGCTGATCGACGCCAAGCGGGGCAAGCTCTGGAGCAAGCTCGCCAAGGCGATCATCGTGGCCGCGAAGCACGGTGGGGCCGATCCCGACGCCAACCTCCGCCTGCGGTACGCGATCGACGCGGCCAAGGCCGTGAGCATGCCCAAGGACAACATCCAGCGGGCGATCAAGACCGGCACGGGCGAGTTCAAGGGGGGCGACCTCGAGGAGTCGCTCTACGAGGGCTACGGTGCCGGCGGCGTGGCGGTGCTCTGCGAGATCCTCACCGACAACAAGAACCGCACCGCCCCCGAGATCCGCAAGATCTTCGAGATGTGCGGCGGCAAGCTCGGCGGCACCGGCTGCGTGGCCTATCTCTTCGAACGGAAGGGGCTGGTGCGGCTGCCGCAGTCGGCCTGCGACGAAGACCGTCTCATGGAGGTGGCGCTCGACGCCGGCGCCGAAGACGTGAAGCTCTCGGGCGACCGCTGGGAGGTGACGTGCGAGCCGGCCGCGATGGCGGCGGTGGTCGACGCGCTCGGCAAGGCGGGGCTCGCGGTGGAGTCGAACGAGATCGTGCGGATCCCGACGAACACGGTGGACGTGGACGACGTCGACACCGCGCGGCAGGTGCTGACCTTGATGGAGCGGCTCGACGACCACGACGACGTGCAGAGCGTGTCGGCGAACTTCAGCATCCCCGACGAGGCCATGGCCCAGCTGGGCTGACGCAGAATCGCGCCGCCCTGCCCGACCAAGCCGACCAGCCGTAAGGCCGCGGGCATCGGGCTTGCCGACGTGAGCGTTGGGCTTGGCTGATCACGTCCAAGCCGACCGGCCGTAAGGCCGCGGGCGAACTCTGAAACAGCGTCGTGGCCCGCCTTGGCCGTCGCCACAGATCGCAGAGCGTCCCACCAACTCGCGTCGGAAACGCGACTTCCGCGTCCCAATCGTTGACGCCCCCGGCGGCCCGGCTGATAATTTCGCCACGTGCACCGGCCTCTTGCCGTCGCCATGGGTCGTTTGGTGATGCGGTGAATCGAGGCCATAAGCTCCGCACGAGATGCGGCGATTATGCGATGCATCCATGAAAACATGGGCTGGCCTGCCTTTCACTGGCAGGCCGACGAGGTGCTCCCCACGCTCGCCGATGTCCGGCATCGTCACGGCTGGCTGCTGGGAAGGATGCAGTCGCTCGGCTTCGACCTGCAGGCCGAGGCGTCGCTGCGAATCCTGACGAGCGACGTGGTGCAAACGTCCGCGATCGAGGGCCACCAACTCGACGCCGACGATGTGCGTTCGTCGATCGCCCGACGGCTCGGGCTGCCGGAAGGGGGCATCCGCTGCACAAACCGCGACGTCGAAGGCATCGTCGAGGTCACGCTCGACGCAACGACGAACGCCGCCGCGCCGATCTCCGCGGAGCGGCTCTACGGCTGGCACGCCACGCTGTTTCCGGTGGGCTAGAGCGGCACGCGGCCCATCGCCGTCGGCACCTGGCGGCCGCCGGAAGCCGGGCCGATGCAGGTGGTGTCGGGACCGATTGGACGGGAACGGGTGCGCTTCGAGGCTCCCGCCGCGGAGCGACTGCCGAGCGAGAATGACGCGAAATGCTGCCTGTGGTCGCAGCACGAGCTACCGG
>CAIKWU010000425.1 GCA_903831155.1 uncultured Planctomycetaceae bacterium
CGAGATCAAGACGATCTGCCGCAGCGGCAAGAAGGCCACGATGAACGCCCGCCTCGACGAGCATGGCCACCGGGTCACCGAGGGAGCGCAGATCGACATCGGCCACCATTACGAGGCGATGAGCCGGAAGGAGTTTCGCCTGGAGGAAGTCTCGCCCGTGGGCCGCCGGCAGGCGCCCTGAGTCGTGCAGCGATGATTCCGGCATGCCGGCGCGGCCTCGGCCGTGAGTGGCAGGGCAACCTCTCGATCACGGCAGCGCCGGCGTCCAACCCGGTCTCACGAGCGGACGGTGTTCCTCGAGCAGCGCCGCATGCCGCTCGACCGCGTCCCGCTGGTCCTGCCGCTCGGCCAGGTTGACGCTCTCGTCGGGATCGGCGGCATGGTCGTAGAGTTCTCGGGCCAGCGTCGTGCCGGTCGCCCAGTCCCGCCACTCCGTGTAGCGGTGGCTTCGCGAGCGGACGGAATAGCCCATCGCGGACGGCACTCCGCCGGGGGCCTGGTCGATGTAGGCGGGCCTTGGGTGCTGCGTGAGGGCCGCCGGCTTGAACGGCGCGTGCGGGTCGA
Organism: uncultured Planctomycetaceae bacterium; assembly: GCA_903831155.1. GTDB lineage: Bacteria > Planctomycetota > Planctomycetia > Pirellulales > UBA1268 > QWPN01. The sequence continues at coordinate 565 of CAIKWU010000425.1, forward strand.
GCAGCAGCGGCATCAGGCTCTCTCCCTCGAGACCCTCGGGCATCGGCAGGCCGGCGAGCTCGACGAGCGTGGGGTAGAGGTCGAGAAGCTCGACCGGTGCCGCGACGCGTCCGCCGGCCGTTCCGACCCCGGGCGCGACGATCACCAGCGGCACGCGAGCGTCGAGCTCGAAGTTCGACGTCTTCGCCCAGAGCGACTGCTCGCCGAGATGGTAGCCATGGTCCGACCAGAGCACCACGATCGTCCGCTCGGCGAGCCCGAGGTGCTCCAGCTCGTCGAGCACCCGGCCCACCTGAGCGTCGAGGTAGCTCGTGGCTGCGAGGTAGCCGTGGCGGATCGTTCGGGCCTGTCCAGCTGCGAGCCCTTTTTTCGCATCGCGGAGGATCTCCCGGCTGTCGTGCCAGGCGATCCGCGGCGCATCCTGCGGCCACTCGGGGTGCCGCGGCGGCGGGATCACGGTGGGGTCGTGCATGTCCCAGTACCGCTTCGGGGCGTTGAAGGGTGCGTGCGGCTTCCAGAAGCCGACGGCGAGGAAGAACGGGGCGTCGCGGCGGGCCGCCTCTCGAAGTGCCTCCACGGCGCGGGCGGCTATCCGGCCGTCGAAATAGGCCTCGTCGGGAACGTCGCGCATCTCGCACCGTGGCGACGCGGCGAGATCGGGCGGGATCGCACCCTCGACCAGGGGCCGATCGGACCCGTGGTTGCCGAAGTGCATCACGGCCGGCACGCTCCACGACGCCGGGTCCCCCTCGATCGACTGCTTCCAGTTGTGGAAGATCTTGCCGATGTTCTCGGCGTGGTACCCCTGCCGCATGAAGTGCTGCGGCAGGGTCACGAGGTCCGGATCGCGGGTGCGAAAGTGGGTCGGCAGGTCCCAGATTCGCAGCGTGTCGGGCCGCCGGCCGGTGAGCAGCGAGGCCCGCGACGGATTGCAGACGGCCTGCTGGCAGTAGGCCGCCTCGAAGACCGTGCCGCGGGCGGCGAGCCTGTCGATGTGGGGCGTGCGGGCCAGGGGGTCGCCGTAGCAGCCCAGATCGGTTCGCAGATCGTCGGCGGCGATGAAGAGCACGCTCGGCGGCAGTCGCCGCGCCGGATCGCCCGCCCCCGCCGCGAGCGGCAGCCAGAGCATCGCCAGCCCAGCCCACGGGAGGCGCCTGAAGTTGTTCATGGCGGCACCAGGTTGCGAGCCATGGGCATCCGGGCCTTCCACGTGCGAAGCGTGGCGGCGAGGCGGTCGTCGAGCGCCGCTGCCTCGGCCGACCGCGTGGCCGCCAGGTCGTGCGACTCCCCGGGATCGACGGCGAGGTCGTAGAGCTCGCGGCGGTCGTCCTCGAACCAGTGGATGAGTTTTCGGTTTCCGACGCGAATAGCCGCGTGCGGCCGCACCTGCTGCGGTCGGCCGTCGTCGACGCCGATCGTCGGCAGGGCGGCCTCGAAGCCTGTCTCGGGCGAATAGTACGGGTAGTGCCAGACGAGCGGCCGATCGTGCCACGAGCCGGCGTCCGCGCCCGACACGAGGCCCACGAGGCTGCGGCCGTCGGCGTCGGATGGCGGCACGGCCCCGCAGGCTTCGAGGATCGTGGCCGCGAGATCGCTTCCGATGACGGGCACGTCGCAGGTGCCACCGGCCTTGGCCACGCCCGGCCAGCGAATCACGAGCGGCACCCGCACGCCCCCCTGGTAGAGGTTCCACTTCGAGCCTCGCAGCGGCGCCCGCGTCGACACCGCCGGGTGGCCTCCGTTGTCGCTCGTGAACATCACGATCGTCTCGTTGGCCAGGCTCCGCCGGTCGAGCGCATCGAGGAGCCGGCCGACGTCGTCGTCGAGCGCCTCGATCATGGCGGCGAAGTGGGCCCGCTCGTCGAGGCCGTGTCGCACGCCGTCGGCCTCGAGCAGCGCGCGGTGGTGGGCCACGCGGGCGGCGTCGCCCCTCGTGAACGGATCGTGCACGAGCGTGTGCGACACCCAGAGCAGGAACGGCCGGTCGGCCGGCATGGCCTCGAGCATGCGGACCGCCCGCGGCACGATGCCCTCGGGCACGGCATCGTCGGCCGCCTCGAGGAAGCCGAACGCCTGCGGCCCGTGCCCGGGCCGCCAGCCGAGGTAGCGGCCGTGATGCCGGTTGAGATGCCACTTGCCGACGAACGCCGTGTGGTAGCCCGCCGCCGCCACGGCGCGGGCGACGGTCGGCGTCGCGGCCGGGAGTTCCAGCGGGTAGTCGGGCGTGCGGAGCGGATGGTCGCCGAACTGGTGGCCTGGCTGCCACTTCGGCACGAACTCGTAGTGAAGCCGCGCCGGTGACTGGCCGGTGAGGAGTGCCGCTCGGGACGCGGAGCAGATCGGGGCCGCCGCGTGCGCCTCGGAGAACAGCACGCCGGCGGACCGCAGCGTGTCGATCCGGGGCGTGCGGTGCCTCACGCCGCCGGTGCAGCCGAGATCCCGCCAGCCGAGGTCGTCGGCCACGATCACCACCACGTTGGGCCGCCGCGGCGCCGAAGGCCCAGCCGCCTCGCGGCCGGAGGGGGCGGGCCAGCCGAGCGACGCGGGATCGACGACCGAGTCGGCCATCGATCGGCTCCGGAAGTCCACGATGCGGTGGAAGGTGAGGTAGTTGGCGTCGTGGGCCCGCGGTGGGCCGCCGGCATCGTCGTCGTGGGCCGTGCGGCTCACGGCCACGAGATCGTCGCCATCGAACTGCCAGTCGACGTACTGGAAGGCATGCCTGGCGACGTCGGGATGGTGCAGCACGATCGACCGCGGCTCCCACCGTCGCAGGTCCTTGGAGCGCATCAGCACGAGCGTGTTGCGGATCGCGGCCGGATGACCACGGCCAGCATCGACGGGCGCGACCGCCGAGGCCAGCGTCCACCAGACCGGCTCCCGGCCGCCGACCTCGGAACGTGGGTCGCGGCGGATCGTGAACTTCTTCGCCCCCCCGGGAAAACCGACGAAGCCGGTCGCCGGATCGAACGTGGCCCGCCGGCCATCCGGGGAGATCTCCACGACCGCGGCCCGCTCGGCGTCCACCGCATCGACCCGCAGCACGTCGAGCACGCGGCCGTCGGCGTCCGCCACCACGTTGCCCTCGAGCCAGGCGTGGAACCGGCCGCCGAGCCACGAGGCATCCCGCGGCAGCGGGTTGGAGAACGTCCAACTCTCGCGGGCCAGCAGGTCGGCCTCGACCGGCGCCGAGAGCATCATCGCCCGATACCGCGTGCCCCACTCGGTGCCGCCTCCGGCGTCCTCGAAGGCCCGCCAGACCCGGCCGCCGTGCACGAGAACCGGCACCGGCGCGGTGTGATACTCCCCACTCTCCGTGAGCAAGCCGCTGGCAGCCGAGTCGGGCGTGGTCCAGGTCGCTCCGCCGTCGCCGCTGCGACGGATGACGATTCGTCCATGGTGATGCGTGGTGCCCATCAGGTAGAGGTCGTCCCGGTGAACGAACAGGCCCGACCAGAACGCGGGCTCGACCTTGGCGATGCGCGTCCACGTCTGTCCGCGATCGGTGCTCCGAAACACGCGGGTGACGGCCCTGTTCCATTCGCCGCTGCCGGGGCCGAAGAGATCGTGGCTGGCGACGTAGGAGCCGTCGGGCAGGATCGCGATGCTCGGCGACCCGACGTAGGTCTTCGTCGCCGCCGGAACGTGGGTGATGACGACGCCGGGAGGGCTCTCCCCGTCCCCGCCGCCGGCCGCGGCCGTCAGGCCGGCCGTGGTCCATGCGACCGCGACGACCAGCCGGACAACCTCGAACGCTCCGGCACGGCCTGTCCTCGCTGAACGCATCCCACGACCTCTCGGGTGCCACGGTGCGGAGGAGCGTGCCGCACGACCGACGACTCTATCTCCACAGGATCCGCACGGACAACACCCGGGCCTGCCGCCTTCAGGCCGCACGTCGCTCCCGCACGCGGCCCGCTCACCGGCTCGCGGCGATCGCCTCGCGAAAGCGGCTGATGGCGTAGACGAAGAACGCAAGGCCGATGACCGCGACGGCGGCGAACTGGGGCCAGACCGCCTCGAGACCCGCCCCGCGGAAGATGATCGCCTGCGCGAACGACACGAAGTGCCGCGAGGGCAGCACGAGCGTGAGCGCCTGCAGCCACTCGGGCTGGCTCTCCACCGGCGTGCTGCCGCCGGAGAGCATCTGGAGGGTGAAGATCAGCAGGATGATGAGCAGGGCGAACTGGGCCATGGTGCGGGCCACGGTGCCCAGGAAGATTCCGAGGGCCGTGGCGAAGAAGAGATAGACCGCCACGCCGACGAGAAACAGCGGGATCGAGCCGGCGATCGGCACGTGCAGCAGGCCGCGGACCACCACGAAGAGCGACACCGTGGCCGCCACCAGGATCACCAGGCCGTTGGCCCAGACCTTCGCCATCGCGATCTCGAAGGCCGTGAGCGGCATCACCATCAGGTGCTCGAGCGTGCCGTGCTCCCGCTCGCGGATGAGGGCCGCGCCGGTGAGGATCACGGTGAGGAGCGTGATCTGGTTGATGATCGCCACGATGCCGTTGAACCAGCTCGTGTCGCCGTTGGGGTTGAAGGCCTTGCGGATCACGAGCCGCATCGGGGGCGTGAGCTTCTCGTCGGACCGCCGCAGGTAGCGGGTCATCTCGTCGGTGAGGATCCGCTGGATGTACGAGGCGCCGTTGCTCGCCTGGTACATCGCGGTGGCGTCGACGTTGACCTGCACCTCCGTCCTGCGGCCGGCGCGGAGATCGGCCTCGAACCGTGGCGGGATCACCACCACGAACATGAACCGCCCCTCGTCCATGGCGAGGTCGATATCCCGGGCGGCGATCGTGCCGGGGGGCTTGAATCGCGGCGGATAGAAGCAGCTCGCGAGGTGCAGCGAGAGCTGCGAGTTGTCCTCGTCGACGAAGGCGATCGAGGCGTTGTTGACCTCCGACGAGGTGCCCCGGGCCTGCGTGTAGATCGACATCGTGAAGGCATAGGCGACCAGGGCGATCAGCACGACGTCGCTCCGCAGGCTGCGGAGCTCCTTCACGCCGAGCCAGAAGATGTTGGCGAGGGGCTGCACGCTCACGCCTCCTGCCGGCGGAGGAGGAGCATCGCCACGAGGAGCAGCACCGGCACGAACGCGGCGAGCGCGACCGCGTCGGGGGCGAGCAGGCGAGCCTCGAGGCCCTTGGTGAAGGCCCCGACGCTGGCGTGCATGAAGTAGGTGGTGGGCCAGAGCGTGCCCACGATCCGGGCGTTTCCCTCGAGCGTGGAGACGGGCTGGAGCAGCCCCGAGAACTGCGTGGTGGGCAGCATCGTGAGGATCGCCGTGGCGAAGACGGCCGCCACCTGGCTCCGCGTGAACGAGGCCACCACGAGCCCGATCGCGGTGGTGGCCGCCACGTAGAGGAGGGCGCAGAGCATGAGCATCGGCCCGCTCCCCTTGAGCGGCACGCCGAACACGGTCACGGCCATGACGGCGAGGATCATGAAGTTGATCATCGCGATCACGATGTAGGGGAGCTGCTTGCCCACGAGGAACTCCAGCCTCGTCGTCGGCGTGACGTAGAAGTTGACGATCGACCCGAGTTCCTTCTCGCGGACCACGCTCACCGCGGTGAGGATCGCCGGCAGGAGCACGAGCAGGAGCGGCGGGATGCTCGGCACGATCGCGTAGACGCTCTCGAACGACGGGTTGTAGAGGAAGCGGGGCTCGATCGCCGGGAGCCGACGGACGAGGGCCGGCCCCCGCGGGCTGCGGCGAAACTCGTCTTCCACGTGGAGCATGGCGACGCTCGTGGCGTATTGGGCGATCGTCTCGGCGCGGAAGGGGTTCGCGCCGTCCACGATGGCGGAGACCTCGGGCGAGCCGCCTCTCGCGAGCTCGCGGCCGAACTGGTCGGGCACGTCGATGGCCAGCGAGATGTCGTTGGCCCGGAGCCGGCGCTCGAGGTCGTCCATGCCGGCGAGTTCGGGCCGTCGCTCGAACGATCGTGATCCCGCGAAGGCGGCGAGCAGGTCGCGGCTCGCCGGGGTGCGGTCCTCGTCGAGTTCCGCGTAGCGGACGTCCTCCACGTCGGTGGTGATGCCGAAGCCGAACACGAGCATCAGCAGGATCGAGCCGCCGAAGGCGAAGGCGAGGCGGAAGGGATCGCGGAGGATCTCCAGCGTCTCGCGATGGGCGTAGGCGAGCAGGCGGCCGACCGCCGGCATCGCCTGCGGCCTCGGGGCTTCGGCGGCCTCGGTCGCGAAGGTCACGGCGGCCGCGGGCGAGCCGGCGTCGCTCTCCGCATCAGCGATGTAGCCGATGAATGCCTGCTCGAGGTCGCTGCCGCCCCGGGCGGCCATCAGGGCCTGCGGCGTGTCGCAGGCGAGCACGGTTCCGGCATGCATCAGCGAGATGCGGTCGCAGCGGAGGGCCTCGTTCATGAAGTGCGTGGAGATGAAGATCGTCACCTGCTGCCGCCGCGACAGGTCGATGAGCAGTTCCCAGAATCCGTCCCGCGCGATCGGGTCGACGCCCGACGTCGGCTCGTCGAGGATCAGCATCTCCGGCTCGTGGATCACCGCCACGGCCAGCGAGAGCCGCTGCCGGACGCCGAGCGGCAGCACCTCGGCGAGGTCGTCGAGGTGCGCGGCAAGGCCGAAGCGGTCCACCAGCTCGTCGATCCGCCCCCGCGCCTTTTCGGGCGGGAGGTGGAAGAGCCGGGCGTGCAGCCAGAGGTTCTGGCGAACGGTGAGCTCCGTGTAGAGCGAGAAGGCCTGCGACATGTAGCCGACGCGGCGGCGGGTGTCGGTGCCGTCGGCGTCGACCCGCTCGCCGAACAGGAACGCCTCCCCCTCGGTCGCGGGCAGGAGGCCGGTGAGCATCTTCATCGTGGTCGACTTGCCGCAGCCGTTGGAGCCGAGGAAGCCGAAGATCTCGCCCCGGTCGATTTCGAACGACACGTCCCGGACCGCCGTGAATGAACCGAAGCGGCGCGTGAGGTGCCGGGCCACGATCGCCGGTGGCCCGCCGGAGGGCATCCGCGGCGGGATCGCCAGCGGTCCGCCGTCGCCCCGTTCGTCGGCCGGCAGCAGGGCCACGAACGCATCCTCGAGCGACTCGGTGCCCGTCCGCTGCATCACCTCGGCCGGCGTGCCGGTGGCGAGGATCCGCCCCCTGTCCATGGCGATGAGAAAGTCGAATCGGGCGGCCTCGTCCATGTAGGCGGTGGCCACGATCACGCTCATCTGCGGGCGGTCGCGGCGGATGTCGTCGATCAGCGTCCAGAACTGCTGCCGTGAGAGCGGATCGACGCCCGTGGTCGGCTCGTCGAGAATCAGCAGGTCGGGGTCGTGGACGAGCGCCGTGCAGAGGCCCACCTTCTGCTTCATGCCCCCCGACAGCTTTCCCGCGGGACGGTCGGGGAAGGGGCCGAGCCCGGTGGCGGCGAGGAGCTTCGAGATCCGCGCGACTCGCTCCGCCTTGCGCTGCCCGAAGAGGCGGGCGAAGAAGTCGATGTTCTCGAACACGCTCAGTTCCATCGAGAGGTTCTTGCCGAGGCCCTGCGGCATGAAGGCGATCCGCGGGCAGACGGCGTTGCGATGCCGCATGTCCGCGATGTCACCGCCGAGCACCGTCACCCGGCCCGACTGGATCCGCTTCGCCCCCGCCACGAGGCCGAGGAGCGTCGACTTGCCGACGCCGTCGGGGCCGATCAGCCCCACCATGCATCCGGCGGGAATCTCCACGCTGAGATCGCGGAGGGCGGCGACCTCGCCGAAGCGGTGCGTGAGCCCGGCGACGGCCGCCACGATGTCCCCGCGGTCGTTCATCGCGCGCCCCGGTTCAGTTCGCGGCTGGCGGCGGTGGTATCGGGGCGCCGGAGGCAGGCTGCGGCGGCGGGAACGGACGGTTCAGGTCGTCCGGCCACGCGACCGCATCGTCGATCTTCACGTACCCCACGCCGCGGATGCCGGTCTTGATGCGTTCCAGGTAGGGCGCGATGAGCTCGGGCGGGAGCTGCAGCTTCACGCGAAACATCAGCTTGTCCCGTTCGCTCCGGGTCTCGACCTGCTTGGGCGTGAACTGGGCCTCCGGCGAGACGAAGCTCACCTTCGCCCGGGCGGCGTACTCTGGCCGCAGGTCGAGGCGGATTCGCGCGTCGGCACCGATCCGCACGCGTCCCGCGTCCTGGGCGGGCAGGAAGATCTCCATGTAGACGTCGCCGAGGTCGAGGAGCGTGACCGCCTTCCCTCCCGCGGAGAGCACCTCGCCCTCCTCGGCGAGCCTGTAGAGCACGCGGCCCCGGACCGGAGACTTCAGGGTCGAGTCGGCGATCTGCGCCTCGACCCGCCGCACCTCCGCCTTCGCCACCTCCTCCGATTGCTCGACCGAGCGGAGCTTCGCCTTGGCGGCGTTGACGTTCGCATCGGCCACCTTGAGCCGCGCCTCCTTTTCCTCGTGTTCGTCACGCGTGATCGTCTTGGAGGCCAGAAGCTTGTCGGCCCGCGTGAACTGCTGCCGGGCGAAGAGCTGCTGGCTCTCCTGGCTGGCGATGTCGGCCATCACCTGGGCGGCCGACTCCTCCGCCTCGGCGATCTTGGCTCTGGCCTTGGCGAGCTCCGCCTCGAGCTCGGCCGTATCCATCGTCACGATCAGCTGGCCCGGCTCGACGAGGTCGCCTTCCCGCGCCGCGATGGCCTTCACGCGACCGGCATATTTGGCGGCCACGTCGACCTGGATCGACTCGATCCGGCCGTTGCCGGAGACGATTCCCGCGGGCAGGGAGGTCGCCTGCCGCCGGGTCCATTCCTGCCAGCCGACGAACGCGATCGCCGCGGCGACGACCGCGAACGCGAGTCTTCGAACGGTCCTGCTTCCCATGTCACTCATGCGGTGGGGCGGAGGCCGGGCGCGACGCACCCGGGGCGGCGCCCAAGTATCGCCGATCCGCCCCCGAACGCGAAGCGACGTTCGCGTGTCGTCCCGCGGAGTCGGCCTGCCGGCCCCGGAGGCCCGATTCGGCCTTGCCCCATGGTGGCGGGAAGCCGATGCTCCCGGGCCGTTTCGCCGAGACGGCGTCCGGAGTGCGAGGGCCAGGTATGACCGCGATTTCAACCGGACAGCGGTCCGCTCGCCGCTGGTATGAGCCGCCCTCGCTCCGGGCGGTTCGCCGCCGGTGGCAGCTGCGGGGCCTGCGGCGCCGCGGCAAACGGCTCGTGTTCATCGCCGGCTGTGCCCGTAGCGGGACATCGCTGCTCAAGCAGCTGATGACCACGTTCCTCGACACCGCCGTGTTTCCGAGGGAACGCCCGGTCTGGCACTTTCTCGACATGGCCGGGGCGGAGGAATCGGTCCTCGTCGTGAAGCGGACGTCCGAATGCCACCGAGGGCTTCACCATCTGCCCGCCGAGGTCGATCTCGTCTACTGCGTCCGCCATCCCTTCGACTGCCTGACGAGTTCGCATCCCCTCACCGCTCATCTCCGGCCGTACCACGTGACCCGCGACCGCTGGTTCGCCGAATACGACGCGCTGCACCGGCTGCGGCGCACCCAGCCCGGCCGGCGGATCGCCTACGTGCGGTACGAGGACCTCGTGAACAGCCCTGATGACGTCCAGTCGGCCCTCGTCGGGCAGCTCGACCTGGAGGCCGGGCATTCGTTTTCGGCCAATCCCCTCGGGATCGAGATCCGCCCCGCCTCGCTCGAGAAGTGGCGGGCCCGGCCGGAACTGCGGGAGTATCTCGCCGGACTCGACGCCGTCTGGCTCGAGGAAGTTGGCCGGTTCTGCGACGAGTTCGCCTACGGCCCGCTGCCTGCGCTGGCGTAAGCCGGGCAGGCTGGGAAGGCGCGGTGGCGATCCCGGCGGCTGGCCTCGCGGCGGCGGGGGGACGTTGCTAGCCTCCCCGCCCCTGCCGACGTCCGCGCCGAAGCGAGGCAGGGGGAGTGTTGCCGCCGATGCTGGCCCGTCCCGCCATTTCGATCATCACGCCGACGTTCAACCGTCGCGATGCGCTCGCCCGCGCGGTCGAGAGCACGCGTCGGCAGTCGATGTCCGACTTCGAGCACATCGTCGTCGACGACGCGTCGGACGACGGCTCGGCGGACATGTGCCGGCGGCTCGGTGACCCGCGGATCCACGTGCACCGGTTCGACCGCCGCCAGGGCGCCAACGCGGCTCGCAATCAGGGCGTCTCGATGGCGCGGGCGCCGGTGGTCACGTTCCTCGACTCGGACGACGAGTTCCTCCCGCATCGCCTCGCCCACGTGCTCGGCATTCTCGCCGCCGAGCCGGAGGTCGATCTCGTGCTCAGCTCGTTCCGCGTTCGCCGGGAGGCCGGCGACGTCGCGAGCGTCAACCGCGACAAGCATTTCGACGGCGCGTGGCTCGAGGAACTGCTGATGTGGCACGCCCTCTACCTCGGGGGGTCGAGCATCACGCTCCGCCGGGACGTGGCCCGCCGATACCCTTGGGCTCCGACACTGCGGAGAATGCAGGACCGCGAGTTCCTGCTCCACCTGGCGGCCACCCACGTGCCCGGCAGGCTCGTCAAGTGGGCGCGGGTCGTCGACGAGGTCGACTGGACGAAGCATGAGTCGGCCGACTCCATCTCGGCGCCGGCCCACGGGTTCGTTCGTGCGCTCGGCGACCTCATGCAACTCCATCCCGAGCTGATGGCCCGCCACGGACTCGCGGTCCGCTACCAGGTTGTCCGCCATCTCAAGGCGCAGATCGGCAGCCGCCGGGCCCGCTCCGTGGTCGATACGCTCGTGGAGAACGGCCGGGTGCCGCACTTCCGCTTCTCGCTGCCGTCACTGCTCGCCGCCTACTGGGAGGGCAGGGGGATTCGCCGGCAGATGATCCGTGTGGGCATGAACGGCACCGTGCCGATCGCCGAGTCCGACGTCCGTTCCGGCCCGCTGCCCGTGTCCCGTGCCGCCTGATCGCGGCCGCATTCCCTGTCGACGACCAAGAAGAGGTTGCCATGATCGCCCCCGCCGCCCCCGCCGCGACGCTCGTCAGCATCGTGATCGAGTGGGAGAACATTCAGCTTGCCGAGGCCGACCGCTGCTCCGCGATGCTCGCCGAGCTCATGCGACAGATCGAGGCCTTTCCCGGGTCTGCGGCGGTCGGTCGCGATTTCGAGATCCTCGTGATCTTCGACGACCGGAAGATCTCCGAGGCCGGCGTCCGTGAGTTCGTCGGCCACTGCGCGGCCGACGTGCCGGCGAGAGCCGAGCTCCGCTTCGTGGCCGGCCGCGGCCGTGGCTACTACGAGCAGAAGAACCTCGGGACCGCCACCGCCCGCGGCAGGTTCGTCGTGTTTCTCGACAGTGACGTGATCCCGGAGCCGGGCTGGCTGGCAAGGCTCCTCGGCTCCTTTGACGACCCGCAGGTGGAGGTGGTCTGTGGCAACTGCTACCTCGACACGGGCGACGTCGTCTCCAAGTCGCTCGCGCTCGCCTGGTTCTTTCCGCTGCGTGATGCCCGCGAGGTGCTCGTGCGCCAGGACTCGTTCTTTGCCAACAACGTGGCGTTTCGCCGGGAGGTGGCGATGCGGTATCCCTTCGTGCCTCTGGAGGGCACGTCCCGGGGTGCGTGCCGCATGCTGGCCCGCAGGCTCACCGAGGACGGTCGCGGCCTGTTCGTCAACACGGCGGCCCGCGTCAGCCACCCGGCGCCAAACGGGCTGCGGCACCTCTTCTTCCGCGGCCTCGCGCAGGGCCGCGACAACCTTCTCTTCGATCGACTGATCGGCCGCGGTGGTGCGGGCGAATCGGTTGGCCGCGCGCTGCGGATGCAGATCCGCGCCTGGAAGCGGATCCTGCGGCATCGACGGACCGTGCACCTCGGCATCCTGGCCGTGCCGACCGCCCTTGCCATCGCCTCCCTCTACTACGCCTGCTACGCCGTCGGCGACGCGGCGACCCGACTGGCCCCCGGATGGGCCGGCCGGCACCTGCGGGTCTGACCGCAAGGGCGTCGTCGATCACCTCCCCGGAAGGACGTCGCCGCGCGAGCGGCTGACGCAGGACAGGATGTCAGGCGGCAAGCAGACCCTCCTGTTTCGCCGCGACTTCCACGGGCTCACCGGCGGGCACCTCAAGGTCTGGCACTATTTCCAGCACACGCTTCGGTCGTCGCGATTCACGCCCCGCATTCATCTTACGCCTGGCTCGACGAGCACCGGCAACCCGTGGCATGGCATCGATCCGCCGCCGCTCGATGACTGGCGACCGGAGGAGGCTGGCGGCCTGTTCGTGGCCGGTCTCGACTGGGAGGCGGTCCCCGAGGCGACACCTCTGCCGGTGATCAACCTGATCCAGCACGTGAGGCACGCCGACCCCGGCGATCCCCGACGCCGATTCCTCGAGCGGCCCGCGATGCGAATCTGCGTGGGCGACGAGGTGGCCGAGGCCATCAGCTCCACGGGGATCGTCAACGGCCCGATCCACGTGATCCCCAACGGCATCGACCTCGAGAACATCCCATCGGCCATGGATCGCGACATCGACGTCCTGATCGCAGGCCTCAAGAAGCCGGCACTCGCCGCCGCCATCGCCGCTCGGCTCGAGGCGGCGGGCGTGCCGGCGCTGGTGTCCACCGCGCTGCTTCCGAGGGCGGAGTTCCTCGAGCGAATGTCGCGGGCCCGCGTGGTGGTGACGCTGCCGAACGACACGGAAGGGTTCTTTCTGCCCCCCCTCGAGGCGATGGCGGCCGGGGCGATCGTCGTGTGCCCCGATTGCGTGGGCAATCGGGGGTTCTGCCGGGACGGCGTCACCTGCCTGCTGCCGCCCTCCACGACCGAGGCCATCGTGGAGGCGACGCTGACGGCGGTGCGGCTCGACGCCGCCGCGGGATCGGCACTGCGAACGGCGGCAGCCAGGGAGGCCCGCCGTCACGGACTGGAGAGTGAACGGTCGGCGTTCCTGCGTGTCCTGGACGCCGTGTAGGCTCGCCGCTCACGTCGGTGGACCGCTCCGGACCCTGCCCCGGGAGATCGTGCGATGGACATCATCCTCACCGGCATCGCCCGCTCGGGCACCACGCTCACCTGCTTCCTGCTCAACAAGCTGCCGCAGGCGGTCGCCCTCCACGAGCCGATGAACCCCGCGGACCTCGTGGGGCTCGGTTATCCCGAGCAGTATCTGGAGCGCGTCACGGCCTTCTTCTCGACCCAGCGGTCGAGTCTCCTGGAGGCGGGTACCGCGATCAGCAAGGCCCGTGACGGCCGGGTTCCGGAGAACCCCTTCGGCGTCGCCGTGGGGGAGTCTGGGCTGCGGGCCTCCACGGTCGGCAGCGAGAGCGTCGCGTTCGGCAAGGAACTGCAGACCGGCTTTCGGTTGGTCGTCAAGCATCCAAACGTCTTTACGGCCACGCTCCCGGCACTACTCACCCGGTTCCCCTGCTTCGCGGTGATCCGGAATCCTCTCGCGGTGCTCCTCTCGTGGCAGACGATTCAGGCGCCGGTCAATCGCGGCCGGCTGCCCTTCGGCGAGGCGTTCGATCCTGCCCTCGAGGCCGCGCTTGCGGACGAATCGGACCGGGTGGCTCGTCAACTCGTCATCCTGCGCTGGTACTTCTCCCGCTACGCGAGCATGCTGCCGAGGGATCACGTGCTCCGCTACGAGGAGATCGTGGCATCTGGGGGGAGGGTGCTCGCGGTAATCGACCCGGATGCCGCGTCGCTCGGGGAGCCACTGGAGAGCCGCAATCGCAGTGCCCTGTACGACGCGGACCTCGTGAACGGCCTGGCCGAGAGGCTCCTGGCCGACGAAGGGATCTACGACGCCTTCTATCCCCGATCCGCGGTCGAGTCGCTTCGCGACGAGTGGCTGGGCTGAGGTCCCCGACGCTCATTCGCGACCGCTGACCCCGCCCGGCCGCCGGGGTCCCCGGGGGGCGGTCCGGGGGCCCACCGCATGTGTGAGGCGGTCACCGGGGTGGTGATTGGCCCCAGAATCCCCGTGTTTTCCAGGGTTTTCAGCTGATCCGAGGGCTCCCGGGCCGGAATCGGCCCACCGTCCTTGTGATTCGGGCCTCGGGGCGGATTTCGGGCCGCGGATTTTTTTCGGGGCGGTTTCGCCCGTGATTTCCGGGGCGTTTTCCCCGCCGCGGCCCTCCGGCACGAGCCCGCGCCGCGAGTTGGCACGCGCTGTGCATTTCCTCTCCTTCGTCGCGACGTCCCGCGAGGCCCTCAGTGGCCGCGAGAC
>CAIKWU010000426.1 GCA_903831155.1 uncultured Planctomycetaceae bacterium
CAACGACTCGCCGGTGTTGCCGCGGCCGCGCTCAGCCCGGGCGAAGTAGGTGCGGAACTGCCGCTCCAGCACGCCGTAATAGTGCTTGACCTTCTGCTTTTCGCGAAGGTGCAGGCCGTAGTCCGTCGGCTTTGGCCGCCGCTTCTGCACCATGCCGGGCGGCGTCGGCCGCCGCTCGATCGCACACTTCGGGGTGTCGCAACGGCTGCCCTTGAGAAAGAGCTTGAGGCCGTCGCGACGGCAGAGGCGGCAGACAGGTCCGGTGATGCGTCCCATGGTTCTCGACGAGGCTGGTCAGGAAAGAAACGGATGGTTGGTCGCTGGCGGCCCGTGATCACGCGGGCCGAACGGTGTTCGGTTTGGAGGGGTCACACGCGCCGCTTCTTCGGCGGGCGGCAGCCGTTGTGCGGCAGCGGAGTGATGTCCTCGATGCTCTTGACGTTCATGCCGGCTGCCTGCAGGGCCGTGATCGCACTCTCGCGGCCGCTGCCCGGGCCCTTGACGCGAACCTCGAGCTCCTTGACGCCGAACTTCGCTGCCTTCTCGGCGGCCTGCTGGGCGGCGCACTGACCCGCGAACGGGGTGCCCTTGCGACTGCCCTTGAAACCGCAGGTGCCGCCGCTCGCCCAGCAGAGGGTGTCGCCGCGGGTGTCGGTGATGGTGACCGTCGTGTTGTTGAAGCTGGCCACGATGTAGGCGATGCCCGCCGTGACGCTCTTCTTCTTTGTCTTGGCAACCTTCGACATGCTCTCGTGATCCAGATGTGACTGCGGTGACGCTGAGGGGGGAGGAAACGGTGCGGGGCTGGCCGACGGACAGGAACTACTTCAGATCCTTGACGCCCTTCTTGCCGGCGACGGTCTTCTTCGGACCCTTCCGCGTGCGGGCGTTGGTGCGGGTGCGCTGACCCCGGACGGGAAGCCCACGCCGGTGCCGCAGGCCCCGGTAGCTGCCGATGTCCTTGAGCCGAGAAATGTTTTGGGCAACCTGCCGCCGCAGCTGGCCCTCGACCGTGTAGTCCTTGTCGAGCAGGGCCGCGAGCCTCGCGAGCTCGTCCTCGTGCAGATCCCGGGCACGGCCCAGCGGATCCACGCCCGCCTTGTGACAGAGCTCACGGGCCACCCGCTGGCCCACCCCGTACAGGTACTGCAGCGAAAAGATGGTCTTCTTTTCGGACGGGATGTCGACACCCATCAAACGCGGCATGACTTTGAACTTTCGATACTCGGGGACGTTACGACGACCGACTCTCGATTCCTTCCTGCCCGCGGCATGCCGCCATCAGGCGTCGCTGCCCCGCGTATGACGCGGGAGGCGACGCGTCAACGGCCGGGCCGACGCGAACGGCATCCACTCGATCAGGACCGCCGTCACCCCTGACGCTGCTTGTGCCTGGGGTCGGCGCAGACCACGAAAACGACGCCACGGCGCCTGACGATCTTGCACTTCTCACACATGCGACGAACGCTGGCGCGAACCTTCATGGACGAACCCGTGGCGACGGCCGGAGGGCCTGGGACCGATCGAGGGAGGGACAGGGAACCGAGCCACAGACTATATGACGCCAGCGAGAGGGTCACAAGGGGGTGGAAAGATTCAGGCGAGATGGGCGTTTTCGGTGCCCCTGCCTAGGTCGATTCCGCGGAATCGACGGGCTCCAGCCGCTCTCCCGGGGAGGGGGGCGACGTGAGGACCACGGGGCCGCCCTCCGTGATCGCGATGGTGTGCTCGAAGTGGGCGCTGAAGCGGCCATCGACCGTCGACTGCGTCCAATGGTCGGCCAGAACCCTCACCTTCTTGGATCCCATGTTCACCATGGGCTCGACGGCCACCACCAAGCCGGGCTCGAGTTCGAAATCGTGGTTCTTTCGGAACGCCGGCGTGCAGAAGTTCGGGACCTGCGGGTCCTCGTGCATGTTCCTGCCGATGCCGTGGCCCACGAAGTTCTCGACCACCGAAAATCCGTGGTCGCGCACGTACTTCGCCATTTCGCTGGCCACGTCGCTCCACCGGTTGCGGCTGGCCATCAGCTCGATCGCCAGGGCCAGCACACCGGCGGTGCAGTCGAGGAGCCGCTGGACGTCGGAGTCGACCTCGCCCACGGGATGCGTCACCGCCGAGTCGCCGCACCATCCGCCGAGGCTGCACCCCGTGTCGATGCTCACGATGTCGCCGGGCCTCAGCGGCCTGGGGCCCGGAATGCCGTGCACGACCTCGTCGTTGACCGAGATGCAGCAGACGGCGGGAAAGGGCACCTTCCCGGGAACGCCCTTGAAGAGCGGGATCGCGCCGTGACGGAGAAAGAACGCCTCGACCGCCGCGTCGATCTCGCCCGTGGTCACCCCAGGACGGACCATCTCTCGCGCGACCTGATGGGCGCCCCAGACCACGAGGCCCGCACGGCGCATGAGGGCGATTTCACGGGGCGAACGGAGATTGACCACGACGATATCCACCTCGACGGGACCGGGACCGAAAACCACCAGGCGAAGTATACCGCCGCGGCATCGCCCGGCGACGCGGCACGCAGCGAGGCTCAACGGGCCCGCGTAGCCTGCTCGAATCGCCTCACCGCCGCCTTCACGCGGTCGAAAATTTGGTCGGATGTGCCCAGGCCGTCGATCGACGCGAGCCTGCCCTGCCGGGCGTAGTAATCGAGCAGCGGAGCCGTCTGGACCTCGAAGCTGGCGATCCGCTTCTCGAACACCTCGGGATCGTCGTCCTCCCTCCCGCGGGCCAGCATCCGACGCACCAGCTCGTCACGCGGAACGGCGAGTTCGATGACCCCGTCGACGCTCATGGCCCGCCGCTCCAGCAGGTCGTCGAGCGTCTCCGCCTGCGGCAGTGTCCGTGGAAAGCCGTCGAGCAGACAGCCGTGGCGGCAGTCGGGCGACTGCAGGCGGCGGCTCACCATGCCGACGATGATCGGATCGGGCACGAGCTGGCCCTGCTCCATGTACGACGCGGCCACGATCCCGTCCGGCGTCCTCGCCTTGACCTCGGCCCTGAGCATCTCGCCGGTGGAAAGATGCGGCACCTTGAGCAGATCGACGAGCCGCTGGCACTGGGTTCCCTTGCCGGCCCCCGGCGGTCCGATGAGGATGATCCGCATGGCGAGTCACCTGGCTGGCGGCACGGAAGCCCCGATGCACCCTTGAGAGGTGGCCGAAGCTGCGGGGCCGGATCACCCCTTCTCGAGAAGGCCGCTGTAGTTTCGCATGACGAGGTGGCTGTCGATCTTCTGCACGAGATCGAAGGCCACGCTCACGGCGATCAGCAGACCAGTGCCGCCATAGAAACTGGCGATTTGGGCCGGAATCCCCAGTGCACCGCCCACGATCGTGGGGATCACGGCCACCAGCGAGAGGAACCCGGCCCCCACGTAGGTGATCCGCTCCATGACCCGCTCCAGGTAGTCGGCGGTCCGCTTGCCTGGCCGGTAACCGGGAATGAAGGCCCCGAAGTTCTTGAGGTTGTCCGCCATCTCCGTCGGGTTGAAGGTGATCGCGGTCCAGAAGTAGCAGAAGAAGTAGATCAGGGCGATGTAGCAGACGGTGTAGAGATAGGACTGCCCCCGCATGAACGAGTCGTGGAGCGCCCGCAGAACGTCGTTCGTGGGGAAGGCGTTGCTGAGGTACTGGAACAACAACTGCGGGAAGAGCAGCAGCGAGCTGGCGAAGATGATCGGCATCACGCCGGCCTGGTTCACGCGAAGCGGCAGATACTGACGAGTGCCACCGTACACCCGCCGACCGCGGACGTGCTTGGCGCTCTGCGTGGGAATCCGCCGCTGCCCCTGCGTCATGAAGACGACGCCCGCGACCACGCCGACGAACAGTGCCGCGAGGACGAGGAGCGTTTCGACGCCCATCTTGCCGCCGCCGCCGCCGAGTTCCCACGTCGTGTCGCGTCCGAGTTCGATCAGGGCGCTGGGCATGCCCGCCAGGATGCCCGCCATGATCAGCAGGCTGATGCCGTTGCCGATGCCGTACTCGTCGATCTGTTCACCCAGCCACATCAGGAAGATCGTGCCCGCGGTCATCGTCATCACCGCCACGAACTGCCACGACAGCGGCAGGCGGCCATCGACGAGGAACGCGGGGGAGATGAGCGATTGCTCCCCGACCCGCTGCGAGGCCAGAAACGCCACGTAGGCCCAACTCTGCACGATGCAGATGAGCACCGTGGCGTAGCGGGTGTATTCGTTGATCTTCTTGCGGCCGGCCTCCCCTTCCTTCTGCAGCCGTTCGAGCGGCGGCCAGACGGTGCCGAGGAGTTGGAAGATGATCGATGCCGAGATGTACGGCATGATGCCGAGGCCGAAGATCGTGGCCTGCGAGAGGTTGCTGGCCGAGAACACGGCGACCGTCCGGAGCAACTCGCCAAGCCCGCCCGATTCTTTGGCGAGCTGGTTCATCGCACTGGCGTCGATCACCGGCAGTGGCACCTGCCAGCCGACGCGGTAGATCGCGAGCAGCCCCAGCGTCAGCAGGATCTTCTGCCGCAGTTCGGGGATCGTGAAGATGACGCGAAGTTTCTCGAGCACGGGACCGACTCCTCCCTGGAACGCTGCGGCCGGACGCCCATACCCTACCCGCCGGCGGGCTTTTTCCGCGACGCCTTGCCGACTTTTCGAACCAGGGGGGCGGGCCCGGGCAGCTCCGTCACCGTGCCGCCCGCGGCCAGGATCTTCGCCTTCGCCTGCTCGCTGAAGTGATGGGCCGACACCTTGAGCGCCTTCCCGATCTCACCCTCGCCGAGGATCTTCACCTGCTGCCAGATGCCCTTGGCCAGGCCAGAGCTCCGCAGCGTTGCCGGGGTCACCTCACCGCCGGCCTCGAATGCCTCCGCCAGGCGACCCACGTTCACCGCCTTGACGATCAGGCCGTGGGCGTTGTGGAACCCGCGCTTGGGGATTCGGCGAATGAGCGGCATGCAGCCGCCTTCGAAGATCGAGGGCGAAGACCATCCCGCGAGCTGCCCCTGACCCTTGTTTCCGCGACCGGCCGTGCGGCCGCGACCGGAGCCGGGACCGCGGCCCACCCGCAGCCGCTTCGTGTTCTTGCGGATGCCCTTGTTGACGTCGTTGAGTTTCATGATTTGTCTGCCTCGTTGTGGTCCGCAAGTCGCGGACGCTGGATCAGGAGAGCGTCACGCCCCGGAGCCGCTCGACCTCGGCCTTCGTGCGGAGTTGCTTGAGAGCCTCGAGCGCCGCCTTCACGAGATTGACCGGGTTGGTCGATCCATGGGCCTTCGACAGCACGTCGTGGATGCCGGCCGACTCGCACACGGCTCGGACCGCAGCCCCCGCGATGATGCCCGTACCCGGCCCCGCGGGGAGAAGGACGACCTTGGCCGTCTCGTAGCGCCCCTCGACCCGGTGCGGGATCGTGCCGGATTCCACCGGAACCTCGATGAGATTCTTCATGCCATCCTTGATCGCCTTCTCGACGGCGGGGGGCACCTCGTTGGCCTTGGCGTAGCCGCAGCCCACCTTGCCGCGGCCGTTTCCGACCACGACCAGGCCCGCGAAGCTGAACCTCCGGCCTCCCTTCACGACGGTCGCACACCGCCGGACTTTCACCACCTTCTCGACGAACTCGCCGGTGCGGGATTCTTTGCCTGTCGACACTGGGGACTGCCTCCGAGATTCTGCGCTGGGAATGCCGGCCGAGCCGGACACGACGGTCGTGCTGTCAGAACTCCAACCCGGCCGCACGGGCGGCATCGGCCAGGGCGGCCACCCGCCCGTGATACTTGAACGATCCGCGATCGAAGCAGACCTTGCTGATGCCGGCCGCCTTCGCTCGCTCTGCCAACGCCCGGCCGATCGCCTCGGCGGCCTGCTTGTTGCCCCCGAAGCCGACGCCGTCCCGGATCGACTTGTCGACCGAGCTGGCCGAGGCCAACGTCCGGCCGGTGCTGTCGTCGATCACCTGCGCGGCGATGTGCTTGTGCGAGCGGAACACCGACAGGCGGGGCCGCTCGGCGGTGCCGCGGATCGAGCGTCGAACGCGGTACCGACGCCGCTGCCGCTGCCGGAGGATAGTGCGTGAATGATCCATGACCGATGTCCTTACTTCGTGACCGCTTTGCCCGCCTTGCGACGGACCTGTTCGTTCTCGTATCGAATGCCCTTGCCCTTGTAGGGCTCAGGCTTGCGGAGCGACCGCACCTCGGCCGCGAACTGGCCGACGAGTTGCTTGTCGATGCCCTTGATCGTGACGTGCGTCTGGTCGGGGCAGGCGACCTGCAGGCCGGGGGGGATCGTCACCTGCAGCTCGTTGGCGAAACCGACGCGGAGCTGGAGGACGTTCTTCTGAATGGCGGCGAGGTAGCCGACGCCCACGATCTCCAACTTCTTCTCGAATCCCTTGGACACGCCCTCGACCATGTTGGCCGCCAGCGCCCTGGTCAGGCCGTGCACGGCCCGGGCGATACGCGCGTCGCCATCCCTGTTCACCTGGAGCGTGCCCGCGGCCGGGTCGATCGCGACCGACACGGCAGGATGCAGCGCGTGTTCGAGTTTGCCGAGCGGACCCTCCACGACGAGCGTACGGCCGGAGACCGACGCCTTCACGCCCTTGGGGATCGCCACGAGAGCCTTACCGATGCGGGACATCGTCTGCCTGACCTTTCGGACTACCAGAGCTCACAGAGAACTTCGCCACCCAGCTTCTTCTGACGCGCCTCGCGGTCGCTCACCACGCCGCTCGACGTCGACAGGATCGAGATGCCCAGCCCGCCGAGCACGGGCCGCAGCCGGGCCGACCGGCTGTAGACCCGCCGGCCGGGAGAACTGACCCGGCGGATGTGCCGGATGAGCCGCTCGCCGTTCGGGCCGTACTTGAGCTCGAGCTGCAACTTGGGCACGGGGTCGGACTCGACCTCCCGCCAGTCCCAGATGAAACCTTCGCGCTTGAGTACTTCCGCCAGCCCACGCTTCACCTTCGAACTCGGCACCTCCACGGTGGCGCGTTCGACACGCACCGCGTTGCGGATGCGGGTCAGCATGTCGGCGATGGGGTCGGTCATCATGTCGGATGGGCCCTTTTCTGAAATCTCGCTCGTCGGAGTGTTGCGGTGGTTCGATCCTGCCGGGCGTCGCCGCCCCTCGTCACCAGCTGGCCTTCTTCACGCCCGGAATGCAGCCCTGGTCTGCGAGTTTCCGGAAGCAAATGCGGCAGGTGCCGAACTTACGGTACACGGCCCGCGGCCGGCCGCAGAGCATGCACCGGCGGACGACCCGCGTGGAGTACTTGGGCTTTCGCTTCGCCGCCGCGATCTTCGATTTGCTTGCCATGATTCTTCAGTGCGTGCTGCTGTCTCGATGCCGGTGGTGTTCCGTGCGGGCCGATGGCCCGGGGGCCGCTACGCTGCGGCGTCCCCTTCCTTCTTGAGGGGCATGCCCATCGCGACCAGAAACTGTCGGGCGTCGTCGTCGCTGCGGGCCGTCGTCACAAACGTGATGTTCATCCCCTGTGGGCGGGTGAACTTGTCCGGGTTGATCTCGGGAAAAACCATCTGCTCCGACAGGCCGAGACTGTAGTTGCCGTGGCCGTCGAAGGCCGTGCTCGACAGGCCGCGGAAGTCGCGAACCCGAGGGAGCGCCACCGACACGAGTCGGTCGAGGAACTCGTACATCCGCCGACCACGAAGGGTCACTTTGCAGCCGATCGCGAGGTTTTCCCGCAACTTGAACCCCGCCACCGCTGCCTTCGACAGCGTGGCGATCGGCTTCTGACCCGTGATCTGCGTCAGGGCACCGATCGCCTCCTCGAGGTACTTCTTCTCGGTGACGGCGACACCCACGCCCATGTTGACGACGATCTTCTCGAGCCTCGGGATCGCGTGCGGATTGGTCGTCCCGAGGGCCGAAGCCAAGTCCGGGCGGACCTTGGAGAGGTAGTGCTCGAGCATGCGCGGCGTGCCCGTGGGCTCCGCCGAAGCGGCACTGGCTGCCTTTGTCTTCTTCGCCATCTTCCGAATCCTCGATCGATCCTGTGGTTGTTCGTGTTCGTCCGCCCGGGATCACGCCCGAGCGGTCTTGCCGGCCCTGGCCCGCTTCAGAGTGCCGAGATCGGCACCGCACTTGCGGCAGACCCGGACCTTGCCACCATCCGACGTCACCTTTGCACCGAGTTTGGCGGGCTTGCCGCAGGCCGTGCAGACGACCAGCACGTTCGAAGCATCGATGGGCATCTCCTTGCTGAGGCGCCCGCCCTGGGGGTTCTTCTGGCTGCGGCGGATGTGCCGGTACACCCGGTTCACGCCCTCCACCACGATTCGCCGGCGTCCGTCCTTCTCGGGGAGCACCTGCAGGACCTTGGCCCGCGTGCCCTTCGAGTTGCCCGTTCGCACCTCCACCATGTCGCCCGATCGGATCAGCATCACACCACCTCGCTCGCCAGGCTGACGATCTTCATGAAGTTGCGATCCCGCAGTTCACGGGCGACCGCACCGAAGATGCGGGTGCCCTTCGGGTTCTTTTCGTTGTCGATGATCACGCACGCGTTGGAGTCGAACCGCACGTAGCTCCCATCCTCCCGTCGCGTCGGCTTCTTGCAACGGACGATCACGGCCTTGACGACCGCCTTCTTCTTCACGTCGCTGCCGGGGATCACGCTCTTCACGCTGCACACGATGATGTCGCCGATCCCGGCGGTCCGCTTGCGGCTCCCGCCGAGGACCTTGAAGCACATCACTTCCTTGGCACCCGTGTTGTCCGCGACGTTGAGCCGCGTCTGCATCTGGATCATGTCGTCCGTCCTTCCGCCGCATCGGCACTACCCGTGGCTGCGGCGTCTTCAGCCTTGGCAGCCGTCTCCCTCAGCCGCGTGGCACGCGCCCCGCTCCGAAGCGAGGCCACGTCGACGGCCGTGCTCTTCTTCACAACCCGGACCAGTTCCCACCGCTTCAGACGGCTCCGCGGGCGGCACTCGACGATCTCCACGAGGTCGCCAACGTGCGACTCGTCTTTCTCGTCGTGCACGTGACAGACCGTCCGCCGGTGCTGGATCCGCCCGTACTTGGGATGCCTGACGACGCGTGGGATCTCCACCCGCCGCGTCTTGCTCGCGGCGTCGCTCGTCACGGTTCCTGTCTCGACTCGCTTCGGCATGAAACTCGTTCCTGAAGTGGCCTGGTGGTGTGGTCGCGTATCCGGGTCAGGTGCCGCTCTGCGTCCGCTTCTTGAAATCACGTCGCGTCGACACGCGGCCCTTGGTCACCGACCGCAGCTTCGCGCGGCCGCTGGCCCGGTGCTTCTTGGCATGCTTCTCGTGCTGGGCCGACCCATCCGTGCCCTCGGCCGCCGACGGCGTGGCCGGAACCAGCGTCCCGCGCTGGGACAGGATCGTCTGGCAGCGGGCGATCGTCCGCCGAAACTTCCGGATCTCGGTGGGCGCCGCCAGCTTCTCCGTCTGTGACTGGATGCGCAGCCGGAACAGACCTTCCGCCGCGTCCTTCCAGACGAGCCGGATCTGCTCGTCTGCCATGTCTCGGAGTTCGTTTACCTTCGTCATGAATCAGGTTCCTTACATCGCCCGCCGCTTCACGAACCGCACCCGGATCGGCATCTTGTGGGCCAGGCGAGCCAGGCACATCCGCGCCGCATCTTCGGTCACACCACCGATTTCGTAGAGAATCATTCCCGGCTTGATGACCGCAGCCCAATACTCCGGCTCGCCCTTGCCCTTGCCCATTCGGGTCTCGAGCGGGATCGACGTGACCGACTTGTGGGGGAACACGCGCACGAACAGCCGTCCCTCCGTGCGGAGGTACTGCTGGGCCGCAATACGGCCTGCCTCGATGGTCGCCGCGGGAAGCCATCCCGGCTGCTCGGCCTGAAGACCGAAATCGCCGAAGACGACGCGGTTCCCGCGGGAGGCGTCACCTCTTATACGACCTCTTTGGCTTTTTCGGTGCTTGACCCTCTTGGGCATCAGCGCCATCGCCAGTCTCCTCGTACATGCCTTGGTTGACCCACACCTGAATCCCGATGTTGCCCTGCGCCGTGGGAGCCTCGCAGAAGCCGTAGTCGATCTTCGCCCGGAGCGTGGAGAGCGGCATCGAGCCGGCGATCGCCTTCTCGCACCGCGACATCTCGGCGCCACCGAGCCGGCCCGCGAGCTGGATCTTCACGCCCCTCGCCCCGGCACCCATGGTCGTCTCGAGCGCCCGCTTCAGGGTCCGGCGGAAAGCCGCCCGCTTGGTCAGCTGATCGGCGATGTCCTCGGCGATCAGCTGCGCCTGCACCTCCGGATGCCCGACCTCCTCCACCTTGAGATTGACGCGACGACCGAGCAGCTCCTGGAGCTCCTCCTGCAGGCGGTCGACTTCCTGACCCTTGCGGCCGATGATCACACCGGGACGCGCGCTGTGGAGGATCACCTTCACCTCGTCCCTCGTCCGCTCGATCTCCACCTTCGGAATCGCGGCGGCGCGGTACTTCGTCTTGAGGAACTTCCGGACCTTCACGTCCTCGAGGAGGAGGTCCTTGAAATCCTTCTTCGACGCGTACCAGCGGCTCTTCCACGGCTCGGTGATGCCGGTGCGAAACCCGGTGGGATGAACTTTCTGACCCATGATTTACTCCCTCACTCCCCCGCCGCCGGGGCGGGCGCCACAGCGACGGTGTCGAGCGACACCTTGATGTGCGACATCCGCCGCTTGATCCCGAACGCCATGCCGCGGGCACGCGGCCGGATCCGCTTGAACATCGGCCCACCGTCGATGCGGGCGTCGACCACCACCAGGTCGTCGACACCGGGCGCCTGCTGGTGCTCCGCGTTGCCCAGGGCGCTCTTGATCACCTTCTCGAGCATCCGTGCGCCGCGATGCGGCTGGAAGCGGAGAATGTCGAGCGCCTCGTCGGCGAACTTGCCGCGCACCAGATCGGCAAGTGCCCGCACCTTGCGGGGACTGATCCGGGCGTACTTGTGTGTTGCTGTGTAGGCCATGGCTCACCTCGTCGTCGCGGTCACTTGCCCGCGGGCGCCTCCTTCACCTTGCCACCGTGCCCACGGAACGTCCGCGTCGGGGCGAACTCGCCGAGCTTGTGCCCCACCATGTCCTCGGTCACGAACACCTTGAGGTGCTGCTTGCCGTTGTGAACCATGAACGTGAGGCCGATGAACTCGGGCACGATCGTGCACGACCGCGACCACGTCTTGATCGGATCCCGCTTGCCGCTGGCAAGCTGGGCCTCGACCTTTTCGAACACGCGGGGGTCGACGTACGGCCCCTTTTTTGCACTACGTCCCATGGATCACCTCAGCTTCAACTGGCCGTAACGGCGACTCTTCCGCCGACGGATGATGGCGGCACCGGACGGCTTCCGGGGCTTCCTCGTTCCACCGCCCTTGGCGCTCTTTCCGGTGGGGCTCACCGGATGCCGGCCACCCTTGGTGCGACCCTCACCACCGCCGTGCGGATGGTCGATCGGGTTCATCGCGGTGCCGCGAACGTGCGGGCGAATCCCCATCCAGCGCGAGCGACCGGCCTTCCCCAGGCGGACGTTCATGTGCTCGGAGTTGCCGATCGCTCCGATCGTGGCCCGGCAGGCAGCCGGCACGCGGCGAATCTCGCCCGACGGCAGCGTGATCTGCGCCCACTGTGCCTCACGGGCGACGAGCACCGCCGAAGAACCCGCCGACCGACAGAGCCGGCCGCCACGCCCCTGCTGGAGCTCGATGTTGTGGATCTGCATGCCGAGCGGAATCGCCGACATCGGCAGGCAGTTGCCCACCTCGGGCGGGGCCGTCTCGCCGCTCGCCAGCGTCGCGCCGACCTTCAGCCCCTCGGGAGCGAGAATGAATCGCTTCTCGCCATCGGCATAGTGGAGCAGCGCCACGCGGCAGGTGCGGTTCGGGTCGTACTGAATCGAGTGCACCGTGCAGGGAACGCCGTCCTTGTTCCGCCGGAAGTCGACCAGCCGATAGTGCTGCATGTGGCCACCGCCACGATGCCGGGCCGTGATCTTGCCCTGGTTGTTGCGGCCGCCCTTCTTCTTCTTGCGAAGGCGAAGGCCCTTCGGCGCCTCGGCCCCTGCAGTGAGCTCGGCGAAGTCGGAGACGCTCGCCCCGCGGCGGCCGGGACTCGTCGGGTTGTAGGTGCGGATGCCCATGGATCAGTGTGGTGTTCGAGGTGAGCGGGGCGGCGAACGGAAATAGCGAGCGGCGCGGCCGCTCAGAACAGGTTGATCTTGGAGTCGGGCTTGAGGGTCACGATCGCCTTCTTCCAGGCCTTCGTGCTGGTGCGCCGAACACGACTGCGACGCATCTTGCCCACCCGGTTCTGAACGGCGACCTTCTCGACCTTGACGTTGAACATCTCCTCGACGGCCCGACGGATGTCGGCCTTATTCGCCTCACCGACGACCTCGAAGGAGTATGCGTTGTACCGATTCGCGCGATGAACGCCCTTCTCGGTGACGAGAGGACGCACGATCACCTGGTGCGGAGCCAGGCGGGGCGAGAACTCGGGAGCGGGAGGAACGGGGACGGCCATGGCCTACTTCGCCTCCTTGGTGGCGGAACGACGCGCGGTCTTCTTCGCGGGCTTCTTGGCGGTCGACGCGGGCTTGCTGGCGGCCGCCGCGGAAGCACGGAAGGCGTCGATCGCAGCCCGGGTCATGAGAATCGAACGAGGCCGAAGGATCGACCACGCATTCAGTTCAGACACCGGCGACACCGAAACACCGTCGATGTTCCGGGCGCTCTTCCAGAAGGTGGCGTCGTGCTTCTCGGGAGCCACGAGCACGGTCTTCTCCCCGAGCCCGAGCTTCTTGAGCATCCCGGCCACCACCGCCGTCTTCGGAGCCGTCACCTCCAGCGAGTCGATCAGCTTGACCTCGTCGTCGGCGATCCGCGAGGCGAGCGCCATGCGGGCCGCCTGCTGCAGCGCCTTGCGGGGCATCCGCCAGCCGAAGTCACGGGGCCGCTTGGCGAAGATGTGACCGCCGCCCCGCCGCGTGCCGCTCCGCCGGGCGCCGGCACGGGCGTTGCCCGTGCCCTTCTGCTTGTAGAGCTTGCGGGTCGAACCTGCCACCTCGCCACGGGTCTTGGTCTTCTGCGTGCCCTGCCGCTGATTCGCCTGGTACATGACCACGGCGTCGTGCAGCAACTGCTTGCTCACGCGGGGAGCCAGTTCAGCCGGGTCGATCTCGTAGGATCCGACCTGCTTGCCCGACATGTCGTAGACGGCGATGTTCACTTGCCACCAGCCTTCTTCTTGCCGGCCGGGGCAGCTCCGCCGCCGACCTTTCGGATCTTGTTGGTCTGCATCACGGTGACGTACGAGCCGATCGGCCCGGGCACAGCCCCACGAACGACCAGCAGGTTGTTCTCCCTGTCGACGCGAACGAGCTTCACGTTCCGCATCGTCGACCGCTCGTTGCCATAGCGGCCCGCCATCCGCTTGCCCTTGAAAACACGGGCAGGCGAAGTGTTCATGCTCGTGCCGCCCTGGTGACGGTGCACCTTCTTGACGCCGTGGCTGGCACGCTGGCCCTTGAAGCCATGCCGCTTCATGACGCCGGCCGTGCCACGGCCCTTCGTGGTGCCCGTGACATCGACGAAGTCGACGCCCTCGAAGACCTCGACGGTGAGCACCTGGCCGACCTCGGCTCCCTCGTACAGACCGCGGAGCTCGTGAACGAACCGCTTCGGCTCACAGTCGGCCTTCGCGACGACCGCCACGCCACCTTCGGCACGCCGCTTGGCCCGGCGACTATCGAGCTTCGCCACCTGGCCGCGAACGCTCTTGCTCGCCAGCCGGCGGGGCTTGTCGAGAAAACCGATCTGCACCGCGGCGTAACCGTCACGCTCGGGCGACCGGACCATCATCACCGGGCACGGACCAGCCTCGATCACGGTCACGGGCACCGCGGCCCCGTTGGCGTCGAACACCTGCGTCATCCCGACCTTGCGGCCCAGCAGCCCCTTACGGCCCTGCTTGTCTCGATTCTTCGTTGCTGCATTCATGATGATCGCAATCGTGGCCCGCCTCGCCGGAAACCGCTGCTGCGGCTACCGGAGCCGGATGCCCCGTGTTCACGCTCGAAGCCGTCGGCTGCGGGAGCGAAGGAAACGTTCGTTTCCAGCCTTACCCGCCACGCCTTCCAAGCATGCCCTGTTGTGCGCTCCTGTGATGAAACCTCGCGTGGGTACCGGCTGCTGCGGCAGCCGGACCGCCTACCTCGATGAAGCCTTGATCTTGATGTCCACACCAGCAGGGAGGCTCAGTTTGTTGAGCGCCTCGATCGTCTTGGCCGTGGCCTGGACGATGTCAATCACCCGCTTGTGCGTCCGAATCTCGTACTGCTGCCGCGCCTTCTTGTCGATGTGGGGGCTGGAGAGCACCGTGTACCGCTCAATCCTGGTCGGGAGCGGAATCGGGCCGTGAACCTCCGAGTTGGTCCGCTTCGCGGTGTCGACGATCTCCGCGGCGCTCTGATCGAGCACGGCGTGATCGTAGGCCTCCATGCGGATGCGGATGATTTCCTGTGTCGGACCGGCCACGGCGATACTCCAAACGTTCCTGCCACCTGACGGCACGGGACGGCAACGCGATCCCGGACCATCTGCATCGATCGATTCGCAGCCGGACTTGCGAAGATCCCGAAGGGATATCGTGTCCCGGCCGAAAAGAAGCCTCCCGAAAGAGGCTCTGTTTCAAGCCTGCCCTCTCGAAAACCCGGAAAAACCGGGCCCGACGGGCAGAACTGCGGCGAGATGCAGAATGTAAATGTGGGGTAGGGTGCTGTCAACACACCGGAAAATCCGGGCCAGATGTCGCCATCCTTCCTCCCGTGCGGCCGTTCCCATGGGCACCGACCGACCATCGCCGGCGACCATTCTGATGGGCCTCAGCGGTGCGGCAAGTCCGACGTTGGACGCCGAGTGGCCGCCCTGCTGGGCGTGGCGTTCCTCGACGCCGACGAGCGGCCGATCGTTGTCAACGCCCCGCCTTATGCCGGCGAAATCGCTGCCCGCCTGGCCGCGGCGCTCGCGAGCCACCCCCCCGAAACAAATGCGCGTCCCCCCACTGGGGTGTTTTCCGTCCGGGCCATCCCGAAACGCTACACGAAGGCGTCGGCGGTTTCCGCCGGGGCTGGGCCGTACTTGAGCGGGGCCATCGTGAA
>CAIKWU010000427.1 GCA_903831155.1 uncultured Planctomycetaceae bacterium
CACCAGGACGCCTCGGAACGCCGACGGATCGAACCCATGATGGCCACTCCAGACAGCCACTCCACACAACCCCTCTTGCGCGGGGGTTCTTCAGCGGTGTTCATCGGACGTTTGCCCGCATGGCACGATCCCTCGCTCCGCGCGCGCCGGAGGGGCGGACTCGGGGGACTTTGCGGGGCGGTGCCCGCCGGGCTCAACGAGCGTGAGGGCCGTCGAATCACGACAAGGGCACCCTGCCGTCGCCGCGTGTCGCGGTAGTTGCGCACGCTCGGCGTGATGCCGCCGGTCGCGGGCGGTATCGTCAGGGAAACCCGCCAACGGTATTCAAAGACTCGAGCCATGCTCGCCCGACCGATCGCCATCGCGTGGACCCTGACCGCACTCGCGAGCCTCGCCACGCCCGTGATGGCGATTCCAGCGGTTCCCGGGGCGACCGGCTTCGGTGCCAACGCCACCGGGGGCCGCGGCGGCGACGTCTACCACGTCACCACGCTGGCCAACGATCCGGGCCGCGCGATCCCGGGCTCGCTGTTCTACGGCCTCTACTCCAAGAACGTGCCGGCCGGCGGCCGCACGATCGTGTTCGACGTCGGCGGCACGATCGACCTCTCGTCCGGCACCAGCGCCACGCTCGACCTGAAGGACATCCGTAACGTCACGGTGGCCGGCCAGACGGCGCCCAGCCTCGTCACCATCATCGGTAACACGGTGCAGATCACCGGAAACACCGTCGCCACCCCCACCCACGACATCATTTTCCAGCATGTCGCCATCCGCAAGGGCACGGGCGCCGGCGCCGACTCGCTGAGCATCAAGGGCACGGGCAACACCCACGACATCTTCGTCAGCAACGTGTCGGGATGCTGGAGCGAGGACGAGGTGATCAGCGCCACGCAGACGGCGACGAACGTGACCGTGCAGAACTCGATCCTCGCGGAGGCGTTGACGGCAAGCCACGCCTACGGCGCGCTCATCCGGCCCACCGTGAACTCCCGGATCTCCTACAACCAGAACCTGTTCGCCGACCAACAGAGCCGCAACCCGCGGCCCGGCACCTACAACGGCATGACGCTCGACTTCGAGTTCCAGAACAACGCCATCTACAACTGGGCCGACCGGGCCGGCTACATCGCGGGGGCCGACGGCACGATCCAGCGCCTCAACATGAACTACGTCGGCAACTATCTCGTCGCCGGCCCCGTGCCCGTCAACACGTCGTCGAACCCCGTGCGGCGGAGCACCGCGTTCCTCAAGGAGATGAACGCCGACCCGCTCGACGTCAAGATCTTCCAGGCCGGCAACAAGATCGACTCCAACTACACGGTCATCCGCGACGGCACCGACACCGGCTGGGCGATGTTCCAGCAGTCGGCGAGTGGCACCTATTCCACGCTCGCCACCGCCGACCGCGTGGCCACGAGGTTCGACTACCCCGACGCCACG
The DNA here is from genome assembly GCA_903831155.1 of uncultured Planctomycetaceae bacterium. Lineage (GTDB taxonomy): Bacteria > Planctomycetota > Planctomycetia > Pirellulales > UBA1268 > QWPN01. The sequence goes on from CAIKWU010000427.1 coordinate 1,444, forward strand.
CCGCTCGACGCCGATGACGCCTACGCCAACGCGATCGCCACGGCGGGCGCCATGCCGTGGGCACGGAGTCCGATCGACAGGCGGATCATCGACACCGTACTCACTTTCACCGGCACCGCCCCGGTCACGGCCCCGAATGCCGCCGAGTGGGCTTCGCTCACGAGCGGCAGCATGACCACGCGGCCGGCCGGATGGGATACCGACGGCGACGGCATGCCCAACGCATGGGAGGCGAAGCGGGGAACGAACCCGAATGTCGCCGACAACAACGGCTCGGTGGCCGGCAACGGCTACACGAACCTCGAGAACTACCTGAACTCGCTCTCCGCCCAGGCGGTCTGGTATCCCGACACCGACGGCGGAGCGGCAAACTTCATGAACTGGCGGGGCGAGCGGCCGACGTCGGCCTGGTCGATCGCCACCTTCGGCGATGTCATCACCGCCCCCCGAACCGTGTCGCTCGACGTGCCGCTGTCGGTGCAGGACCTCACCTTCGACAGCCCGCGGGGCTACGTGCTCTCGGGCACGCGGTCGCTCACGCTCGACGCCCTCGCCGGCCACGCCACGCTCACCGTGGCGAGCGGCAGCCACGTCGTCGCGGCGCCGGCGGTGTTTGCCGATGCGACGACCGTCACCGTCGCGACCGGGTCGGCGGTGGTGTCGTTCACCGGGGGCGTGACCGCGTCGGGACGGACGATCACGAAGTCCGGGCCGGGAAGCATGGTGGTGCCGAGCCTTTCGTCCGCCGCACTCGTGGTTTCGGCCGGCGGCATCCACCTCGCCTCGGCCGGCCCCACGGCGAGTGACCTCACGAGCCTCGCGATCGACGAGGCGGCAGGCGGAGCGGTCGATCTCGGGGCTGGCAGCGTGACCATCGCCGCCGGCGGGATGACCACGGCGGCGCTGCTGGCAGACCTGATCGCGGGTCGCAGCGGCGGTTCGTGGACCGGCCCCGGCATCCGCTCGTCGGTCGTGGCGGCGGAGGTGGCGGCCGGCCTGCCGCGGGCGGTGGGCTGGCTCGCGAACGGCGACGGCTCCCTGACCGCCTCCTACGCCGCGCCGGGCGACACCAACATCGACCGGATCGTGGACCTGCTCGACACGGCCAACTTCCTCGCAGGTGGCCGGTTCGACACCGGCCTGCCCGCGACCTGGTTCGAAGGCGACTTCACCTACGACGGCGTGGTCGACATCCTCGACGCAGCCGACTTCTTCGGCGGCAACCTCTACGACACCGGTCCCTACGGCACTGCGGTCTCGTCGCCGGGCGTGGCCGCGGTGCCGGAACCCACATCGCTGATCCTGCCCGCGGCCGCGGGCTCCATCATCGCCGTCGCCTCCGCGGGTTGGCCGCAACGCCGAGGCCGCAGGCCAGGGCAGTCTCTTCCGCTGCCGTACGGCGGGATCACACTCGATTCGACCGCCGGATCACCGACGCGTAGGCTTGCCGTCCGGCAGCGCGGCACGACGTCGCGGTGCCGACTCCGCGGGAATCCCCGATGCGGGCGGCAGCGTTGATCGTCGTGGAAGTCGCGCTGCTCGCCGTGGCCCACGCGGCCGGCGGACCGGCCTGGGCCGCGATCGCGGCGGTCGCCTGCCTCGCCCACGTCGCGATCGATCTCCGGGGCGGTACGCTCGCGTCCGCCCTGCCTGCTCTCATCTGGCTCGCGGCCTCGCGGCTCACGGGCAACCGCGAACTCTTCTTCCCCTACTCGATGCTCCTGGCAGCGTCGACCCTCCTGGCCGCCCCACCCTCGAGGCGCACCGCCGGGGTCGTCGCCTCGGGATGCGTGGTCGCGGCGTTCCTCGTCGCCCGTGTGGCGCAGGAGGCCTCGGGGAGGGTGCTGGCGGTCGAACTCGCCGCGGCCGTGGCCGTGCTGGCCGCGGTCCTCGCCGTGCGGGAAGTCATGCCCTCATCGGCCTGCCGCTGGTGGCTCCCGGCGGCCGCGTCGCTCATGGCCTGCGGTTGCCTCGCGCTCTGAGGACTCGACCGCCCGCCGCCTCAGCGGCCAGCGGCCGTGTGGGCGTTCACCGCCTCGGCGATGGCGTTGGCGATCTCGTCGGCGAGCCGCTGCTGCTGCGTGACGTCGGCGATGCCGCTGTTCGAGACGACGTGCTTGCCCACCATCACAGCCGGGTTGAAGCCCGCCACCGCACCCACGGCCACCGTGCCCGGCATCATCCGGCCCCGGTCAGAACTGTCGAGGATCAGGAACGGCCGGCCGCCGGCGGTGTTGGGGTCGGCGAGCATCACGTCGATCCCCACCTGCTTGTTGCCAACGCCGAAACCGACGACGCTCCGGGCCGCCGCGCTCCCCTCGTCGAGGCCGACCACCTGGCCCATCAGCCGCCAGCCGTCGCTCGGCGGCGGAGCCGCCTCGGTCCAGAAGACGGCCGGCCAGCCCGCGCGGGCCATCTCGTCGGCCACCAGCCGCGCCACGCCGACCCCCGGTGGTTCGCTTCGGTCGTAGCCCGTCACCGCATCCACGACCCGCGGCCGCGACGCCAGCATCTGCCGCACAGGGCCCTGCGGCACCAGGCCCGACGACGCCTGCTGGCGAAGCTCCTCCTGGAGGGCGGGATCCATCGTGAACGGCAGGACGTAGATCCGCTGCGGCGGCGACGCGGGCCAGGCAACCGTGGTTCCGGCGGCCTCCGTCGAAGTCGGGCCGAGCGACTGGGCCGCCGCAATCGGCGCCAGCACGAGCCACGACGCGACCGCGACGAGCGGAGAATGGCGGCACACAGCCATGATGGACGTCTCCCGTGGCGATGCCGACCCGCGACGTGCGGGAGACCGGCAGGGTCGGGAGGGTAGCGGACCCTGGGCGACGGCGGAAGGCCGCCCTGCCCATCGATCCGCCGGGCCTCACTCGTGGCCTCCCTCCTCCTGCCCGGGCTTCGCCCGCCGCCGCGGCCGCGGCTGGTCGTCGCGACGGAACACCGCCACCACGTCCTCGATCGGCACGACGTAGAGGAGGTTGTCCTGCTCGAAGTCGACCGGGATGGAGTTCTTGGGGTGGAAGAGCACCTTGTCGTACTTCTCGATCGGAAAGTCGGCGTCGCGCTCGACCTGCAGGCTCACCTCGACCACGCGGCCGGTGATCGTGGGGATCTCCGCCTGGTCCGGCAGCACGATCCCGCCACGGGTGGTGTGGCGGCTCTCGTCCTTGCGGATCAGCACCCGCATCCCGAGCGGCTCGACCGACTCATGCGCCACGTGATCCCTCCCGTCAGGTGCCATTCATGCACGGTGCCGACGACGGCACCCCATCCATCCCGCGGCCGCGGCCACGACCACCACCGCACCCGAGGGCTCGGGCACGGAAGCGACCGGCGCCGCGAGTGTGTCGGATGCGGCGGCCCACGTGAAGCCGGCATCGAAACGCCCGGTGCCGAGGGCATCGGCCACGTCGAGCAGATCGACCATGCTGTCGAAGTTGAAGTCGCCGTCAGCCCAGCCCGTCTGGCCGCCCTTGTCGTAGTGGCCCCCCGACAACAGGTCGGCGGCGTCGAGGATGTCGTAGAGACCGTCGAGGTCTCCGTCGCCCGGCGCGGCCGCGGCGATCGTGAACGAGCCGTCCGCCTCCTGCAGCCAGCCGATGCCACGGCCCTGCCCCGCTGCCGCAGCCGCCGCCACGCTCCTGGAAACGATGCCCCGCGGGCCGTCCCAGCTGCCGTCGCCGCGTCCGGCGATCAACTCGGCGAGCAGCGTCTGCCGCGTGATGCCACCGGCCGCCACGCTCATCCGCGCCGTGCCCACGTCGACCACGCCTCCGCTCCCGACCGTGAGGCCGGCCACCCGCAGCGCGAACGCGGGATCCTCGGGGAGCATCACGGTGCCGCTGGTGACGACGAGCCGCGCCTGGGCCGCCGCGCCGCCGCCCGACACCGAGAGCCGTCCCGCCGCGACGTCGATCGTGCCCGTCACGAGCAGCGGCGCCGTCACCGCGAGCGTGCCGCCGCCGGTCTTCGACATGCCGCTGGTGCCCGAGAGCGTGGCCGCGAGCGTGGCGGTCAGGCCGCTTCCCACGTCGACGCTCGGCCGGATCGTGCCCGAGGCGAAGGCGACTGTGCCCCCCTGGAGCACGTAGCCCGTCGACTGGAACGAGAGCCCCGCGGTGGACACGCGGCCCGACACGCTGACGGTGCCGGCGGTCCCGCTGAACACCGACCGGGCCGTCGTGACCGGACCCAGGCGGCCCGACCCGTTCACCCAGCGCATCCCGGAGTCGGTCCAGGTGCCGCTGCCCCCGGCCGTCGTGCCCGACGCGGCTCCCGACCAGACCATCTGCGACGGCGCCCGGTACAGGGCGTCGACCCGCGACTGCACGTCGGCCGGCGAGAGCGTGCGGCCAAACACCGAGACCTCGTCGATCGAGCCGGCCCAGGCCTCCTGCATGGCGGTGCCCGACAGAAACCCGCCGAGCGCCATCCGCGCCGTCGTGAGCGGCACGCCGCTGGCGACCTGCGCGGTGATCGCCCGCGTGACCTGCTGCTGGCCACCCGTCATGTCGGCCACGTAGGTGTTGATCGTGGTCTGCGACCCCGACACCGCATAGGTGCTCGCCACGTAGTACCAGCGGCCCGGCTCGAACGTGGCGGCGAACGTCGCCCTGTTGTCGGCCTGGCTGATGCTGTCGCCGATGATCGTGGACATCGAGTCGGCGGCCGCCCCCTCCTGCTGCACCACGAAGTAGCCGCGGTTGTTGCTGTTCTGGCCGCCCGCGTTCACGGCGTAGCCGATCGAGCCGCCCGTCTCGAGCAGCTCGGGCCGCACGAGCGCCTCGACGGTGTAGGCGGCGGGCAGCGTGACGCTGCCGGTGGTGGCCAGGGCCGCGCCGCCGGCGGTGCTCGAGAATCGGCCGAGCCGCTGCGGCGACATCGCCGTGGTCGACTCGTCGAGGCCCATTCCGTAGCCGATCGCCGCGGTGCTCCCCTCGCTGCCATACGCCAGCGACTGAAGCCCGCCCCCCGACCCGGTGCCAGAGTTCCGCAGGAGCTCCGCCGCCGTCGTACCCTCGAAGCTCCACTGGTAGAGGAGCGCGGAATCGGCCCGCGCCCCGTCGCGAAGCTGCGACGTGAAGGTGCGGACGGCGGGCGTCTCGAGCACGCGCCTCACCGTCGCGCCGCCGTCGCCGCCGGAGGGAAGCCGCATCGTGATCCGCGCGAGGTCGGCCGGCCCCTCCGGCCGCGGCCGCGTCACGTCGGCATGGATCGTGGTCGCCTGGTTGTGGGGATTCGAGACGGATAGCACGGCTGCGGACGCCGACTCGTCCAACATCACGAGCGACGGCTCCCGGACCGCGAGCGTGGTCCCGCTGCCGGTTGCCAGCGTGCCGGAGGCGTAGAACGCGGCCTGCGTGAGTTTCATGGCGTCGTGCCGGGCGGCCTGCAGGGTTCGCGTGTTCGCGAGGATGCGAACCGCGGGGGCGGCCGCGTAGGCGGCCACGGCCGACCCGCTCACCCCCGGCAGGACGACGTAGGAGTAGGCTGCTCCCGTCGGAGCGGTGCCATGGCCCACCTGGAGGCTGAACACGCTCCCGGTCACGAGCGTGCTGGACTGCGAGGTATTGAGCCCCGACCACGAACCGCTCTGCACGGCCGCCCGCAGCGTCACCTCCTGTGGCTCCGGGAAGACGTAGCCGACGCCGTCGTGAAGCACCCAGCTCACGTCGCCTCGCGAGAGCGTTCCGCTGGTGAGCGAGCCGCTCGAACCGCTCGTGGCCGCCCAGGCTGCCGAGCCGGTCTGGAAGGTCTGGTTGAGCGTGGTGATCACCTCGCCCGTCGCGGAGGGCGCATCGATCCCCGCACCGAGCGCCACCTCGATGTCGTCGAAAAAGAACCAGGCCTTGCGGGCCTTCACGTTCCGCTGCGAGTAGTCGAGCACGGTGGCCCCGTTGCGGCCGTCCGACACGCCCCCGACGAATCCGGTCGTGCCCGCCACGCCCCAGTTCGATCCGGGCGTGAGCGAGTAGGACGACTGCTCGGTGGTCGTGCCCGGGAGCCGTCGCCAGTCCCAGAGCGGCTGGATGTCGGTGTATTCGTTGCCGCGCTGCTGGATCAGGTTGACGCCGTCGGCGAGGTGCAGGTTCTTCAGCCCCTCCCCGTTGCCCGACTCGGGCTCGAGCGTCCGCGTCGACGACACCTTCACGGTCGCGGAGAACCCCGGGCGGTGGTGGGCGGTGAAGTCGGACCGCCAGAAGTGGCGGTGACCGGCGAGGGCGAGGGCGGGAGAGGCCGTGCCCGAGGTCTTTGCGGCCGAGATCCGGTCCCGCATCGTGGTCAGCTCCGCGGCCCGGTAGGTCGTCATCGCGCTCACCTGGTCGATCACGCCGACGAGGCCGCTGCCGAGGTTCTTGCTGCTCGTCCGGGTGATGCCGCGGCCCTGGGTCGTGGCGTCGAACGTGGTTCCCCGAAGCATCCACTGCTGGCCGTCGAGGAGGTAGTCCACGATCACGTGCGCCTCGGCGTCGGCGAGGGCGTAGCCGGTGCCCACGGCATAGGACGTGATGTCGAGCGACAGCGACGCGAAGGTCAGGCCGTACGACCCGTTGTTGAGCTGCGGGCCGTGCTGGTGGAAGCTGAAGTCGGGCTGGATGCCCTCGCCCGTGCCCGTCACGAGCGTGTCGCCGATCGCCGCGAAGGCCTCCGCGGTGAGCGGGGAGTCGCGGGCGATCACGCCCCTGAGGATCGTGGCGTAGGCCCGATCCATGCGGTTCGTGCCGGTGTTCGTGCCGGCGTTGGTGCTCCGCGGAATGGTGGAGCGGGCCACGATCGTGGTGCCGCTGGTGAGCTGGGCCGCCGAGAGCTGCGGCTGCACGAGCAGGATCGTCCCGCCCAGCAGCTGCGGCGTGTTGATCTCGTTGTACCACCAGTTGGTGCTGCGGGGGTCGAGCGACACGAACGCGTCGTAGGCCTTGAGGATCCCCTGGAGCAGCGTCGCCGACCCGTGGAGCGCGTGCGTGGGGTTGGCATAGGCCCGCGACATGGAGAGCAGCCGCGACAGGTGCGTCTGCTGCGACCAGCCCGTCTGGCTCGTGTCGGCGTAGTCGACGTCGCTCCAGCGACCGTCGGCCCCGAGTGACGTCAGGTATCCGTTGGTGATCGTCGCGCTGGAGGCGGCCGACGTCAGGTCCGTCCTGATCCGCGCAGCCACCGTGTCGAGATCGTCCCCGCGGGCGGTCGCCGCAATCGCGATCGCCAGGCACAGGCACGGGATCAGGCAGGGGCGTCGCACGAGCGATCCTCAGGCCGGCTCGATGCCGGGCATGGCTCCCGTGGAGGTGGCGAACGACTCGACGTTCATCCCGGTGCGTCGCAGGATCGACACGAAGAGGTTCGGCAGCGGATGATTCTTCTTCCGGTCGAAGGCAAGGTGGCTGCCGTGGCGGAACCCTCCGCCGGCGAGCAGGACCGGCAGGTTGCGGTTGTCGTGGCTCGACGCGTTGCCGAGGTTGCTCGTCAGCAGCACCGTGGTGCGGTCGAGCACCGAGCCGCCGGCGCCGCCCCCCTCGTCGCCCGCGGCGAGGCCGCGGAGGAAGTCGCCCCAGGCCCGCACGATCTCGGTCTCCACGAGGGCCAGCTGCCCGAGCTTGTCCTCGTCGAGGCCGTGGTGCGAGAGCGAGTGATAGCCCTCGTCGACGCCCTCGATCGGCACCACGCCGCCGCTGCCGCCGAGGTGGAGCGTCACGAACCGGGTCGAGTCGGTGACGAGGGCCAGCCGCACCATGTCGCTCATGAGCCGCTGACGGCCCACGAAGTCGTTGGGGTCGGCGATGTCCACGGGCCTGGTGACGTCGACCTTCGGCTTCGGGCGATTGACCCAGGCCTCGCTCTCGACCAGCCGCCGCTCGAGTTCCCGCACGCTCGTGAAGTAGGCGTCGAGCCGGTCGCGGTCGCCGCGGCCGAGGGTCCGCTCGAGGGCCCGCGTGTCGTCGGCGATGAGGTCCATGATGCTCTGGCCCTCGCGGGCCCGGACCGCCTGCCGCTCTCGCTCGTCGGGCGAGTCGGCCACGAAGAGCCGGGTGAAGAGCCTGGCGGGAGAATGCTCGGCGGGGATCATCGAGCCGTTGTCGGTGTAGGAGGGGCTGTTGCTGCCGGCGAGGCCGAGCACGAGCGACGGAAAGCGGGTCTCGCCGCCGAGATACTTGGCGAGCATCTGATCGAGCGAGATCGAGTTCTTCGTCTGGGCCGACGCCGACATCGGAGCGGCGGTCAGCAGACTGGCCTCGGCGCGGTGGCCGCCCGACACGCCCGGATGAGACGCCCCGGAGATCACCGTCAGCCGGTCGCGGAGGTCGCTGAGCGGCTCGAGGTAGGTCGACGACTCGTAGTCGCGGCCCGCCTGCCGAGGATTGAGGTTGTCGGCGAGCAGGCCGAGGCCGAGCGTGATGGCCACGAACCGCCGCGGCGGACGGACGGCGGCCGTCGCTCCGAAGGCCGCGTTCATGGCGGAAAGCCACGGCACGGCCATCGCCACGCCCGCCCCCTTCAGGAGGGTGCGCCGGGGCAGCGCCCGCCGGAAGTCGCAGTTCACGCGGATGTCCATCACCGGCTCCTCGGCCTGACTGGGAGACGCACGCCGGGACTCATTTGTTCAGGAAGAGGGGGCTCGTGACCACCGCCCGGACGATCGCGGCGAATCCATGATCGTCTGCGGCAGCCTGTTTGGCGACCTTTTGGGCCGATTTTCGGTCGGCGTAGGAGAGGGCGGCCCCGGTGCCGTAGGCCAGCATGTGCCCCGCGAGGCTGCCGGCGAGCCGCTCCCGGTCGGCGGCGAGCAACTGGCGAAACTGGCTGAAATCCGCGAACTCTCGGCCGTCGGCGAGGGTGTCGGCGACGTCGACCCGGATTCCACCCTTCTGGGAGCCGTTCTGCAGCGCCAGGTACCGCTCCCGCCACGTGCCGGCCGGGTCGAAGTTTTCCAGGGCGAACCCCGGCGGATCGATGATCCGGTGGCAGGTGGCGCAGGCTGCGTCGCCGCGGTGCCTCGCGAGCTGCTCGCGGATCGAGGTCGCGCCGCGGATGTCGGGCTCGATCGCCGGCACGCCGCCGGGTGGGGGCGGCACCTCCACACCGAGGATCCGCTCGCTGACCCAGGCGCCGCGCACCACCGGTGAGGTGTTGTTGCCGTTGGCGGTCACCTTGAGAATCGCTCCCTGCGCGAGCAGGCCGCCGCGGTGGCTCGATTCACCCACCTCGACGCGACGGATCTCGTCACCCACGACGTCCGGAATGCCGTAGTACCGGGCCAGCCGGCTGTCGAGGTAGGTCACGCCGGCATCGGCGAGCCACGAGACCGGCCGGTCCTCGCGGAGCAGCTCCTCGAGGAAGTGGTGCGTCTCCGAGAGCATCGACTGCTTCACCACCGCATCGAAGCCCTTGTAGAGCTTGCGGTCGGGCTCGGTGAAGTCGATCTGGTCGAGGTCGAGCCACTCGGCCGCGAAGTCGCGAACGAACAGGGCCGCGCCCGGGCCGGCGAGCAGCCTGTCCACCTGATGGCGGAGGGCCGCCGCGTCGCGGAGCCGCCCCGCGTCGGCGGCAGCCGAGAGTTCGTCGTCGGGCGGCCCGCCGGTGAGGAAGTAGCTCAGCCGCGCGGCGACGGCATGGTCGTCGAGCGGGCCCGGCTCCTCCACGAAGTAGAGAAACCGCGGCGAACAGAGCACCGCCCGGTAGCCTGCCCGCAGCGCCTGCTCGAACGAGCCGCCCTCGGCGAGTTGCCGCCGCGCGAGCGCCACCGCCGCCGACGCCTCGCCCCCTGCGAGCGGCCGGCGAAACGCCCGGCGGGCGACCGCGGTGATCAGCCGCTCGAGGTCGGCGTCGGGCTCCGATGGCCGAGGCCTGCGGTCCCCGGTGTTCGGCATCGGCTCGAGCGGCACGCTGCCGAACACGAGCCGGCGAAGCCCGGGGTCGTCCGGGCCACGATGGATCCGCTCCATCGAGAGCCGCTCGATCGCGATGCCCGGCACCTGCTGTGGCTCCCCCTCGCCGGTGCCGATCTGCCCGCCCGCGAACTTCGCCTGCTTGAGCGTGACATCGCCCGGACGAATCTCCAGCATGTGATCTCGGGGGATCCACGCTTCGAACTCGATCTCCCGCGGCTCAGCCTGCGCCTCGAAGTCGGTCACGAACTCGAGCAGGGGCGCGCTCGACACGCAGAGACCGGTGTGCACGGTGCTCCACACGCCTCCCGTGGCGGGCGGATTGACCGCCGCCACGCGGATGCGGAAGCGATACCAGCCATCCGCCGGGGCCGTGGTCGCCGGGATGCGGCCGTAGTAGGTGATGCCGTTGGCCCAGACCACCGCCCGGTCGCGGAGCAGCTCGGGTTCCCGGCAGCGGACCTTCGGATCGACGCGGCAGATGCCGGCGGCGTCGAACTCCCGCCCGAGCTCGTCCCCCGGGCCGACCGCCCGGCGAAACGCCTCGTCGAGGGCGGCATCGACCACGGCCAGGTGCCGCTCGAGTTGGTGGTGCGACATCGTCTGCCTGGCGGCGGCGGTGCTGTAGCCGCCGGGCCTTCCCTCCTCGGGGATCATGCCGGCCAGCGGAATGTCGATGCCCAGCGCGGCGTGCAGCGACCGCTCCAGTTCGCGTCGCGACAGCCTTCGCGCCCGCACGCGGCCGTGCCGCTCGTCGCGGGCGGCGATCTCGGCCAGCAGCCAGCGGTCGGCCACCTCGTGAAAGGCCCGCGCTGCGGCGGGCTCCGGCTGGTCGGCATCGGGAGGCGGCATCTCGCCCGCTGCCACCCGCTCGATCACCCGCGCCCACGGCCGGTCCCCGGCGGGAGCGTCCGGATCGAACCGGAGGCCGGCGAGGTCGAGGCCCCCCTCGGGCTGGTCTCCCGAGTGGCAGGCCGCGCAATGCTGCTCCAGGAATCCCGCGATCGCGCGGGGAGGCCGATGCGGGCGATCCGCCTCGACCGCTAAAGCTCCGTCCGCGACCGCAAGCGCGCAGGCCACTGCGATGCACGAAACCATCCCCAGACGGACATCGCGAGCACACATGGCAGCCCACCGTCGGCCGAGAGCCGGGACCGACCAGTCCCCAACCTTCCACGACTATCGTAGCCGCAGGCTCGCCGCCGCTCAGCGGCGATTTCCTGCGACGGCGGGCGGATTGGCCGCCGTCAGCCCTCCCCCGGGCCCCCCGCCTCCAGCCGGAGTTCGCCGAGCGCGTTGGAGGCGGCCCGTTGCTCCGCCTCCTTCTTGTTGCGGCCCCAGGCCGGCGCGTACCGCCTGCCGCCGATCTGGGCCGACACCCGGAAGCTCTTGCTGTGGTCCGGCCCCACCTCCTCGAGCACCTCGTAGGTGGGCGTGATCCCGAAGTCCCGCTGCGCCCACTGCTGCAGGAGCGACTTGTGGTTCGAGCCCATCTCGCCGCTCGCGACCTTCCCGATCTCGGGCACGAGCATCCGCTCCACGAGCGGGCGGACCGCATCCATGCCGCCGTCGAGATAGATGGCCGCCACCAGCGACTCGAAGAGGTCGGAGAGCACCGACGTGGGCACCGCCCGGCTGGGCGTTGAAAGCCCCTTGCCGACGATCAGGAAGCTCTCGAGGTCGAGTTGCTCGCTGATGCGGCTGCAGGTCTCGCGGCTGACGACCACCGACTTGATCCGCGTCAGGTCCCCCTCGAGCGAGTCGGGGAAGAGCCGGTAGAGCTTCTCGCACACCAGGAAGCCGAGGATCGAGTCGCCGAGGAACTCGAGCCGCTCGTTGGAGGCGAGGCGGTGCTGGGCGCCCGACGCGTGGGTGAGGGCGGCCACGAGGAGCGCGGGGTCGCGAAACTCATAGCCGATCCTCCGCTGGCACTCGACCACGTCGATGCCGGTGTCGGCGACTGCCCGCGGTTGCTGATCGGCCATGCTCGCTGCCACTCCGAGATCCCCCGGAATATCGGGGATTTGGGGGGTGTGTCAACGCGGATCGCCCCGCTGCTGGAGCGGCACGATGCCGGGCGCGAACAACCCGCCACCGGGGCCCGTACAGGGGGAAACGCATCTCCGCGAGCACCGCCGGCCTCCCCTGGCCGGCCGGTGCCGTTTGCACGTCGCAGGCCTACACTTCCGCAGCCCGTTCGTCCACGAAAGGAGTCCTCGATGACCAGTCGTATCCACTCCCGCCCGTCGTCCCGCCGCGGTCGTTATCGTCCCGCGGCCTGTGTGTTCTGTGCCGCGGCCCTCGCCGCCGCCGCCGTGGTCGCCGCCCTCGCCCCCGTCTCCGCCCTGGCGGAGCCCTCGGCGGCAGAGGATCTCGTCCACGCCCAGGCGCTCTCCAAGGCCTTCCGCCGGGCGGCCGAAACCGCGTCGCCCGCGGTGGTCGTCGTCCGCAGCCAGGCGAAACCGAAGAAGGTGAGCGGCCGCGGTCCTCAGCGGGAGCGTGGCGAGAACCCCTTCAAGGGCACCCCGTTCGAGGACATGTTTCCGGACGGGCTGCCCGAGGGCTTCGAGTTCAACATGCCCGAGGGGGGCAAGTCGCCCGGCCGCTCGGGCGTGGGCTCCGGGGTGATCGTCGATGCCTCCGGAGTCGTGATCACCAACAACCACGTGGTCGAGGGGGCCGACGAAGTGGTGGTCGAACTCGCCGACGGACGCGAGTTCAAGGCCGACACGATCGAGACCGATCCCGAGAGCGACCTCGCCGTGATCAAGCTCGCCGACGCCCGGGGCCTGCCGACGGCGAAGCTCGGTGACTCCGACCGGCTCGCGATCGGCGACTGGGTGATTGCGATCGGCAACCCCTTCGATCTCGAGACCACGGTGAGCGCCGGGATCATCAGCGGCAAGGGCCGCGTGCTCGGCGGCACGCGGGCCGAGTTCCTCCAGACCGATGCGGCGATCAATCCGGGCAACTCGGGCGGCCCGCTCATCAACCTCGAGGGCGAGGTCGTCGGCATCAACACCGCGATCGCCTCCAACAGCGGTGGATACCAGGGCATCGGATTCGCGATCCCGGCGAAGCTCGCCCGCTGGGTGACCGACCAGCTGATCGCCAAGGGCAGGGTCGAACGGGCCTACATCGGCGTGCAGATGGGGCCGATCGACGCCCGCATGGCCACGAAGCTCGGCGTGAAGGACCGGAACGGCGTGCTCGTCAGCGAGGTCGTGCCCGGGTCGCCGGCGGCGGCGGCTGGCGTGCAGGAGCTCGACGTGATCACGGCCTTCGACGACCAGCCCATCAAGGGTCTGCGATCGCTGCAGGAACTGGTGGAGCGGTCGGCCATCGGCAAGCCGCACACGCTCACGGTGTTCCGTGACGGCGAGCAGGTGACGCTCACGGTCACGGTGAAGCCGCTGCCCGATGATCTTGCGAAGGCGGGCCGACCCATGAAGCCCGAGGCCGAGGACGGGTCCGAGACGTTCTATTCCGGGGAGTTCGGCCTCGAGGTCCGCGACAAGGGCTCGCTGGCCGAGGACGCCTACGCCGACTTCACGGGCGTGGTGGTCGACCGCGTGGACGACGACGGCGTGGCCGCGGCCGCCGGGATCGGGCCGGGCATGCTGATCCGCAAGGTCGGCCGGACGCCCGTGGCCAGCATCGCCGAGTTCGAGGCGGCCCTGGCGAACGAGTCGGCAGCCGACGGCGTGGTGCTCGGGGTCCGCACGCCCCGCGGGAACCAGGTCGTGCTCCTCAAACAGGGCTGAAGCATCGCCCGGGGGGCCTCGCGGCCCCCCGGGCGAGCCCACCCCCTTGCCACGGCCGCGTCCCGCGGCGACGCTCTCCGTCCATGGCAACTCTCGGCGTCAACATCGACCACGTCGCCACCGTCCGGCAGGCCCGCCGCACGGTCGAGCCTGATCCCGTCTGGGCCGCCGCCCTCGCCGAGCTCGGCGGGGCCGACGCGATCACCGTCCACCTCCGCGAGGACCGCCGCCACATCCAGGACCGCGACCTCGAGGTGCTCCGGCAGACGGTCCAGGTAAAGCTCAACCTCGAGTGCGCGATCTCCCCGGCGATGATCGACATCGCCTGCCGCGTGAAGCCCTGCCAGGTCACGCTCGTGCCGGAGAAGCGGGAGGAGGTGACCACCGAGGGTGGCCTCGACGTCGTCACGCACCGCGACGCCACGGCCGAGGCCGTGCGGCGGCTGAGGGCCGCCGGCATCGCCGTGTCGCTCTTCATCGATCCCTGCCCGAAGCAGATCGACACCTCGGTCGACCTCGCCGCCGCGGCGGTTGAGCTGCACACCGGCTGCTACGCCAACGCCACCAACGAGGGCGACCGCCACGACGAACTCGTGAAGCTCGCCCGGGCCGGCGCCATGGCCAGACAGGCCGGCCTCGAGCTCAACGCCGGCCACGGCCTCACCTACCGCAACGTGGTGCCCGTGGCCCGCATCGAGGGGATGGGCGAACTCAACATCGGCCACTCGATCGTGGCCCGCGCCGTGTTCGTGGGGCTCGCGCAGGCCGTTCGCGAGATGAGAGCCCTGATCTCCTAGCCGCGGTTTCGCCTTCCGCTCAGCGCTCGATCGCGAAGGCCTCGGGCTCGGTGAGCACGAAGGCGTGGCCGTGGTCGCTCGTCACGATCACCACGGCGTCGTCCCAGGCCTGATGCCGCTCGATCCAGTCGAACACCGCCTTCACGGCGGCGTCGCCGCTTCGCACGGCACCGATGGCGTTGTCGATGTTGTTGGCGTGCGATGCCCAGTCGACCTCGCCGGCCTCCAGCATCAGCCAGAACCTGCCCCGCGCCGCGAGCACGTCCATGGCCGTCGTCGCCATCTCCGCGAGCGACGGGTTCTCCACCAGGTCGGCCTCCGTGTAGCGGATTGCCGAGCCGTACTTCTTGCGGAGCGCGTCGACCTCCTCGTCGTCGGTCGGCAGATTGCCGGCCGCCGGGTCGTGGTCGCCGTTGGCGGTCTGAAACGGCAGGTGCCCCTCCGCCGCGCCAAACAGCCCGAAGAGCCGCAGGCCGCGGGACGTGGCGTCGGCCGCCGCCTCCGCGAGCACCTCCCGCCCGCTGCGGCCGGGCGTCCGCAGCGCGAGCCGGTAGCGGCCTCCCTGTGCGGAATCGATCGCCGCGAGCGTCGAACCGGCGACGTACTTCAGGCCGGGCTCGAAGTTGGCCCCCTGGTCCTTCTCCTCCTCGGCCCGCACGCCGAAGCCGCCCCCGATCACCACGTCGAGGCCCGGGAGCGGCTCGGCGCGATGCGCGATCGACGGCAGCCCCACGAGGTCGCGGGCGATGTCGTGGTAGTCGTCGCGGGTGACGTTGTTGGCATACGAACAGGCGGGAGTGGCGTGCGATGCGGGCACGCTCGAGACGGCACCCACGACGTAGCCCCGCTGCTGGAGCGTGCGGGCGATCGGCTCCACGTGATCGCCGTCCACGTCCACGTTGATCGCGTCGTTGTAGCTCTTGCGGCCGGTGCAGAGCGACATGGCCGACGCGGCCGAGTCGGTGTAGGCGTGGGGCACGTCGCGGTCCTTGCCGATCAGGTAGGTGAGGCTCGCTCGCCGATCCCACGGCGTGCTTCCGCCACGGGTCGGGTCGTAGCCCCCGGGAACCTCGCCCCCCGGGTTCTTCACCGCCTGCGCGTCGACGTCGAACGTCGTCTTGTCGTTTGCCGGGCTCGTCACGCAGAAGCCGAAGTCGGTCGGCGCGTTGCCATAGTCCTGAAAGGAGAAGCCCGTGCCCCGCCCCTCCGAGTACTCGACCCGGCCACGGGTGGCGATCGCCGCGGTCCGCGTCGTATGCCAGTCCATGCCATCGAACACCACGAGCACGATGATCTTCTTGCCGGCGTCGGCGGCGGCCATCTGCAGCCGGTAGATGTCGGTCTGGTCGAAGTACTCGGCCTCGGGATTGAGCGTGTGGTCGGGCAGACGGCCGTAGAGGCTCTCGAGCTTGCCGGCGTCGCGGTAGACGCTGTTCGTGCCGCTCACCGCGTCGAGGTTCATCCCGAAGGAGTAGACTGGGATGAGCCGGTTCGAATGGCTCGAATGGGAGACGTACTTGCGGGGCTGGTCGCCCCAATAGCCCCACGACGCGCGGCCGGCTGCCTCGGCGTCGGCCTGCATCTGCCGGATCCGGTCGGGAGCCGCGACGTGGAGATCGTCGGGCGCGGCGGTCGCCACGGCGCAGGTCCAGCCGACAATCATGGCCGCGGCGGCGACGGCCGGAACCAGGTGGGGGGCGCGTGCGTGCATGCCCGCAGCATACCCGCCGCACGTCCGCATTGAGGACACCGCGGCCGGCCGACTATCTTCCCCGGCACGAACGCGTCGACGCGGGGCTCGCCCGATCTCGACCGCTTCGCCGGTGGAGGCGGTCAGCATGGGTGGTCGGACGGCGTGGCTCGACGCGGTGCGGTCGCAGGTGGAGTTCTACGGAGCGGCGCCGCCCCGCGACCGCCGCGGCACCGACTTCGACTGGGAGTGGTTCGCCGGCCGCGGGCCGAAGGCCGCCGCCCCGCCCCCTCCGGGCACGCCCTTCTCCATCGAATGGCTCACGGAATCCTCCGAGCCTCTCTGGGAGGTCCGTGAGCGGCTCGCCGACGACACGAGCCGCCTCCTCTTCGACCTGCACCTCGTGCTTCGCGGCGCGGGCCCGGCCCGCCACCACTTCCCCCGGATCGACTTCGCCGACTGGATCACGGTGCACGGGAGCGATCCTCTCGCCGTGGACGGGCTGCCCCCGGACTACCTCGGGCAGCCCCTCGAGACCTTCGACGCGGCCGTCGCCGGCGCCCGCGTGCGGCTGGTCGCGACGGCCAATCAGATCCGCCTCTGCAATGCCTTCCGCCAGTACGTGCCGGTGCGGGAGGGCCTGCCGCTGGGACCCCGCCAGGGCGACGTCGTGTTCGACTGCGGCGGCTGCATCGGCGACTTCGGCATCCTCTTCGCCGCGCTCGTGGGCCCGACGGGCCAGGTGCACCTCTTCGATCCTGTGCCGCTGCACGTCCGCTACTGCCACCACCAGAGGTCGCTCAATCCGCACCTCGCCCCGGTGCTGCGGGTGGTGCAGGCGGCGGTCGGCGCGCACTCGGCCACCGTGGCCGGCGAGACGGGCGACGTGCATCGCGTGTCGCCCGGCGGGCTCGCCGTCGACGCCTACGAGCAGGTTTCCCTGGACGACTACGCCTCGTCGGCGGGGCTCTCCCGGATCGACGTGGTGAAGATGGACATCGAGGGCGCGGAGCTCGACGCCCTCGCCGGTGCCGGCCACTGCCTCGCCCGTCACCGACCGCGGCTCGCGATCTCCGCCTACCACCGGCCCGAGCACCTCTGGGAGATCCCGCGGGCGATCCTCGCCGCGAATCCCGGCTACCGCCTGCACTTCGGACACCACATGCCCGTCAAGTGGGAGAGCGTGTTCTACGCGGTGTGAACGCGTGCCGACGCGGCCGGCGTTGCCTTCGGCCGCGTTGTTCGGACAGCCGCTCAGGCAAAGAGGTCGACGACGGGCTTTCCCTTGCCGTCCTCGGTGGCATAGAAGGGCCGATTCTCGATGTCGAACACCGTCTTCGGGCTGATGCCCATGGCGGTGAAGAGCGTGGCGTGGAGGTCGGAGATCGTCACCGGGTTCTCGATGGCCAGGCAGGGCCGCTCGTCGGCCGTCCGGCCGTGGACGAAGCCCCGCTTCATCCCGCCGCCGAAGAGCACCACCGTGGAGCCGCCGGTGAAGTGCCGGTGCTGGCCATAGTGCTCCGGCTTCTGCAGAAAATCCTTCGGCGAACTGGCCTGATCCTTCGCGTCCGAACCGGGCTGGCCCTCCGTGATCATGTCGCGGCTGAACTCGCTGGCGATCACCACCAGCGTGCGGTCGAGCAGGCCGCGGGCCTCGAGGTCGCGGACGAGCGTGGCGATCGGGCGATCGATCATGGTGTGGAGCTTCTGCATTCGCTCGTGGCCCCGCTCGTGCGTGTCCCAGTGCACGAAGGGAACGTATTCCGTCGTCACCTCGACGTAGCGGGCGCCGTGCTCGACGAGCCGGCGGGCCAGCAGGCAGCCGCGGCCGAACCGGCCGTCTTCGCCGCCGATGTCGTACCGCTCCTGCACCTCCTTGGGCTCGAGGGTGATGTCGAAGGCGTCGCGCTCCCGGGCAGCCAGCAGCCGATGGGCGTTCTCGAGGCTCCGCAGCATCGACTCCTGATGGTGGTCGCTCGTGAACTCGCCCCGCGGCGACGACCTGAGGAGATCCTTGTAGCGGGCGTAGCGGGCCGAGAACCGGCCGGGGTCCATGCCCTGCGGGGGCCGCACCGCGAGGGCCGCCTGTTCGGGATGGGGAAGGTTCATGGGGCCGAACTCGCTGCCGAAGAAGCCGCCGGTGGTGAACGCCTTGATCTCCTCGTTCTCACCGATCCCCTCGAGCCGCTGGCCGATGTTCACGAAGGCCGGCATCACGGGATTCCGCGGCCCGAGCACGCGGCTCATCCAGGCGCCGATGTGCGGGCAGGCGACCGTCTGCGGCGGAACGTAGCCCGTGTGCCAGTGGTACTGGTGCCGCGAGTGGAGGATGCTGCCGAGATCGGGCTGGACGTGCGAGCGGACGAGCGTGGCCCGGTCGAGCACCGCGGCGATCTCCGGCAGGCCGTCGCAGATCTGCACGCCGTCGAGGGCCGTGGGGATCGCGGGAAAGGTGCTGATCACGTCGGCCACGGCGAGGCCCGGCTCGAAGGGCCGGTAACGCTTGGGATCGAACGTGTCGGGGGCGGCCATGCCCCCGGCCATCCAGAGCACGATGATGGCGTCGGCGGTCGGGGTCGGATGGACGACCGTCGCGTCGGCGGAACCGCGGGCTCTCGGCTCGGGCAGTGCGAGCGTGGCGGCAGCGGCGGCGGACAGGCTTCGGAGCAGGTCGCGGCGGGTGTGCATGGTGCGTCCTCGTCGGCGTGGGGTCAGCGGATCAGTTGAAACTCGGGAAGCATGACGACCGCCCAGAGCAGGTCGGCCACGCTCCCTGCCGTGGGGGCGTTGCCGACGATCGCGGCCGCGGCCGCCGCCTCCTCGGGAGACGGGGGGCGAGCCACCGCGGCGAGGAAGATCGCATCGACGACCCGCTCCGGGGTGGGGCCGTGCTGTTCGAGGATGGCCGCCCCGCCCCGGGCGAACTCGTCGGCGAGGCTCTGCTCGTTGGCGAGCCGGATCGCCTCGAGCGTCGTCAGGTCGAGCGGTCGGCTCGTCACCACCTGGTCGCGATTGGGCCGTCCGAGCGCGGCCATCAGGGGCGTCGCCTTCACCAGTGACGCCCGCACCATCGGCATCGTGTCGGGAGCGAGCCCGTGCCGCAGGTGGTCGGCGAACGCGGGCATGCCCCCCGCCCACGTCTCCTGCTCCTTCACCACGGACGCCGCGGCCCAGTCGGTCGGCTCGCGGCCCTTCGGATAGCCGCCGTTCGCGCCTGGCATCGACGCTGTCCACTCCCAGTCGCCGTCGCTGGGGATGGTGACGGTGGAGCCGTCGGCACACCTCACCCGGATCTCGACGATCACGGCCGCCGGCCCCCCGGCCGCCGCGTTCGCGGCGGTCACGACCACCTGGTTCTCGCCCTCGCGAAGCCTCGCGGCGACGAGTTCCCGCACCGGCTTCCGCCAATCCCGGCACGTCGGCCCCTTCTTGCCGTTGAGCCACAGCGTCGCCTCGTTGTCGGCGGCGATCACGGCGACGGCGTGCACGGCGGCCGCCGGAAGCGTGAACGTGCGGCGGAAGGTCCGCTGCTCGCCGGGGACGGAGGCGGCTCGGTCGTTCGACC
Organism: uncultured Planctomycetaceae bacterium; assembly: GCA_903831155.1. Classification (GTDB taxonomy): domain Bacteria; phylum Planctomycetota; class Planctomycetia; order Pirellulales; family UBA1268; genus QWPN01. The sequence continues at coordinate 21,144 of CAIKWU010000427.1, forward strand.
AGATCCACGCGGCCGACGGCCGCACGGCATCCGCGTCGGAAGGCGGATCGAAGCGGAGCACATCCGCATCGGGCGTGGTGGGCGCGGTCGACGTGAGCTGCCAGACGGCGTCGGTGAACTGCTCGGCCGTCATCCGCCGCGGCAGCGGCCCCTCGAACACGAACTCGCCCCCGGACGAACGCTCGGGCACGGCAGGAGTCGTCGCACCGTAGGCCTCGGAGGTGGCGATCGTCTCGAGCACGTGCTTCACGTCCCAGCCGTGCTCCACGAGGTCGGAGGCGAGCATCTCCAGCAGATCCTCGCTCCACGGGGCGGTCCGCAGGCTGTCAACGGGATGCACGAGGCCCCGCCCCATGAGCCGGTGCCAGAGACGGTTGACCAGTGTCCGCGACAGCCACCCGTTCTCGGGCCGCGTCATCAGGGCCGCCAGCTGCTCGAGCCGCTGGTCCGGGGCCGCCGCGGCATCGACCTGCCCGAGCTCGGCGAACGGCCATGCCGGCGTCGCCATCGCGCCCGTCGCCTTCTCGCAGCGGTGCAGCTCGAGGGGCGTCGGCGACGCCACGGCCGCCAGCCCGTAGGTCTGCGCCAGCGTCCAGCGGTCCACGAAGGAGTCGTGGCAGCTCGCGCACTTGAGGTTGATGCCGAGGAACGTCTGGCCGACGTTCTGGGCGAACTGGATCGGCACAGCCTGGCTGGCGTTGACCGTGCCCCGCCAGACGATGCCCTCGATGAAACCCCGCGACTCGGGCTTCGGCGCAACCAGCTCGCGGACGAATCGATCGAAGGGCTTGTTCTCCACCAGCGAGCGATGCAGCCAGGCCGTGATCTGCCGGCGGCCCCCGGTGATGTAGCCGGTGCCGGTGTAGTCGTTGCGGAGCAGGTCGTTCCAGAACGACAACCAGTGCTCCGCGTAGGCGAGCTTCCCGGGATCGCCGAGCAGTTCGCGAACGAGCATCGCTCGCTTGTCGGCCGCGGGGTCGGCCACGAAGCGCTCGACACGCCCCGGATCGGGCAGCAGGCCCGTGAGGTCGAGGCTCGCCCGGCGGACGAACGTGCGGTCGTCGCACCGCGGAGGTCGCTTGATGCCCCTCGCGGCCTGCCAGGCATCGACGATCCGGTCGACGGGGTTGGTTCGCCCATCCACGGCCGGGGGCAGGCTCACGGGCCGCAGCGCCAGGGGCGGCTCCCACGACGACCGCTCGAAGGCGAAGCCCGGCTCCCAGGCGGCGCCTTCGGCGATCCAACGTCGCAGCACCTCCACCGCCTCCGGCGGCACCGGATCGCCCTCGCTCGGCATCCTCAGGTCGGGGTCGTCGCTCGTGATGCGGCGGATGATCTCGCTGGCGTCCGCCCGGCCGGCCACGAGCCCGGGAACGTCCGTGTCGCCTCCCGCCAGCAGGTCGTCGCGGGTGTTCATCGAGAAGCCACCCTGCCGGGCATCGCCGATGTGGCATTCCCCGCAGTGCTTCCTGAGCAGCGGCACCACGTCGTGGGCGAAGTCCACCGCCTCCGCGGGCACGATCGTCGACTGGACCGCCCACGCCGCCACGGCGGCTGCTCGAAGCAGCGACGTCAGGCGTCGGTGTCGGAAAACCATCACAGCGTCCCTGTCGGCCACCGCAGCCGTCTCCTTCTCGGTCCTCGAAGAGTTTACCGTTGCCGCGCACTCCGCCGACCTCGAACCGGCCCCAACGGCGAATCGCCATCGTGCCCGCCCCGGACCGCCGGCTGCCTTCGGATTGGGCAACGGCCGCTCGTTTCCCGGGACGGCCCCTGGGGACGCCCGACGCCGGGCCCCGGGGACGGGAGCGGTTTTCAGCGGAGGAAACGGCGTCCGGCCCCAACGAGCCCGCGGGCGTTCTTCCCGGCGCGGGGTTTGCAAGTACAACCGTCAGGACCTCCGGCCTCTCCCCACCTTCGGCCTCCCGCGTGTCGCTCTCCACCGCCGCCCCCGTGGCCCACGACGAACTCCTCCGCCGCGACGTGCGGTTCCTGGGGGACATGCTCGGATCCGTGATCCGGGAGCTCGCCGGGCACGAAGCCGATGCCCTCGTGGAGGAAGTCCGACGACTCGCCCGCGAGCGGCGTCAGGGCCGGCACGACGCCGAGCCGGCGCTCGCCGCCAGGATCGAGTCACTCGACGACCACCAGGCCACGATCGTGGCCCGCGCCCTCGGCATCTTCTTCGACCTCTCCAACATCGCGGAGGATCGCCAGCGGATCCGGGTGCTCCGTGACCGCGAGCGGATGCGGCATCCCGAACCGCTCGGCGAGTCGCTCGCCGCCGCCATCGCGGAACTGAAAACACTCGGAGCCCCGGCCGACGACGTCCAGCGGGTGCTCGATCGCCTCGCGGTGGAGCTCGTGTTCACCGCCCACCCCAGCGAGGCGAAGCGGCGGTCGATTCGCGCCAAGCTGAGGCGGATGCGGCGGAGCCTGCAGGAATTCGACTCGACCGATCTGCTGCCCCGGGAGCGGGCCCGCCACGAGGCCGACATGCGGAGCGAGCTGGTGCTCCTCTGGCAGACCGAGTTTCTCCGCCCTACGCGGCCCACGGTGCTCGACGAGGTGGACCGCGGCCTGTCGATCATGCCCCGCCTCTGGGAGGCGGTGCCGCAGGTGCATGCCGCGCTGCGGCGGGCCGTGGCCGAGCACTACCCCGGCCATGCGTTTCACGTGCCGGCCTTCCTTTCCTTCGGCTCGTGGATGGGGGGCGACCGCGACGGCAATCCTTTCGTCACCGCCGACGTCACCGCCGCGACGCTCGTGACGCTTCGCGACGCCGCGATCGACGGTCACCTCGCCTGGTGCGACCGCCTTCACGATCTGCTCACGGTCTCGATCCACGTGGCCGACGGCGCCCGCCCCCTCACCGAGCAGCTCGCGGAGATCGGCCGCCGCTGGCCCGAGATCGCCGCCGCCATCGAGCCGATCCCCGACCACGAGACCTACCGCCGCTGGATCCGCATGATCCGCACGCGGCTGGTTGCCTCACGGCTGGAGGCGCCGGGCGCCGCAGGGGCCGCCTGGGCCTACCGCGACGGCGGCGACCTCGAGGCCGATCTCCTCCCGCTGCTCGACGCCCTCCGACGCGACCGGTGTCTCGCCGACGACTCCCCCGCCCAGGCCTGGTGGGATCTCGCCCGCACCTTCGGACTTCACATGACGCGGCTCGACGTCCGCCAGGATGCCCGGGCCTACCGCGAGATCATGGGCGACATCCTCGCCGCCGCGGGAATCGTGGCCGACGCCGCCGCCTACGAGTCGCTCGACGACGCCGGCCGCGCGGAGGTGCTCGCGGCATCGCTCGCCACCGTGGGCGACGTTCCCGAGGAGGGCCTGCGGCCCCTGGCCCTCGACTCGCTTCGGCTCTTCCGCATGCTGCACGCGGCGAGCGCCCGCTTCGGCCCCCGCTGCCTCGGCGGCGCCGTCGTGAGCCTCACCCGCTGCCCGGCCGACGTGCTCTCGGTGCTCTGGCTGTGGCGATGGGCGCAGGGCCGGGCGGCCGCGGCGGGCGAGCGGGTCGCCGAGAGCGACATCGCGGTCGTGCCGCTCTTCGAGAAGATCAACGACCTCGCCCACGCGCACGAGACCCTGTCGGCGATTCTCGACGTGCCCGCCTACCGCGACCATCTCCGCGGGCGGTCCGACCGGCAGGTCGTGATGGTGGGCTACTCCGACAGCACCAAGGACGGCGGGTATCTCTCGGCCTGCTGCGGGCTGCAGAACGCCCAGAGCAACCTGCATGCGGCCGCAGCCGCCCGCGGCGTGGCCCTCACGTTTTTCCATGGTCGAGGCGGCTCGCTCGGCCGTGGCGGCGGGCCGGCGGCCCGCGGCATCCTTTCCCTCCCCTCCGAGACGCTCGACGGGTCGCTGCGGCTCACCGAGCAGGGCGAGGTGCTCGCGGAGCGGTACGACGATTCCGAGATTGCCCGCCGGCACCTCGAACAGGTCACCTGGGCCACGCTCGTCGCCTCGAGCGTGCGGCGGACCGAGCCGAAGCCCGAATGGACCGCGATCGCCGAGCGGATGGCAGAGCGTTCGTTCGCCTCCTACCGCGAGCTGGTCGATCAGCCCGGTTTCATCGGCTACTTCTCCCAGACCACGCCGATCGACGAGATCGAGACCCTCCCGATCGCCTCGCGGCCCTCCCGCCGCCGCGGCGAGCGGACGCTCGACGACCTCCGGGCGATACCCTGGGTGTTCGCCTGGACGCAGAGCCGCTGCATGATCCCGGCCTGGTACGGCCTCGGCACGGCGCTCACCGAGGTGAAGTACGACGACCGCCGCGCCTGGCAGGCGATCTGCGACATGTACCGCCAGTGGCCCTTCTTTCAGGCCACCATCGACAACGCCACGCTGGCCCTCGCCAAGGCCGACATGGTGATCGCCCAGCGGTATTCGGAGCTGGCCACCGACGACGATGCCCGGCGGCGGATCTGGCAGCGGATCGCCGCGGAGCGCGACCGCACCCGGCAGGCGATCCTCGACATCGTCGGCGGCGGCGAACTGCTCGCCACCACCCCCTGGTTCCAGCGGTCGATCGAGGCCCGCAACCCGTCGATCGATCCGCTCAACCTGATCCAGATCGAGTTCATGCGGCGGCGGCGGGCGGAGCTCGAGGCCGATCCGACGTCGCCCGGCGACCACCACCGCGAGCTGCTGCGGCTCTGCGTGCAGGGTATCGCCGCCGGCATGCGGACCACGGGATAGCCGCCGGCACCGTGGCCGCGATTGCAGCCACACGAGGAGGAGCGACGCGATGACCGCGAGGATCACGATGAGCGATCTGGCGGTGATCACCCTCGGGGAGTGCCGGATCGACTCGCCACTGCGGCCGTTGATCGAGTCTCGCAGGACCAATGTCCACTACGTCGAAGAGGACGATCGCGTGCTCTTCGCCGACACGGCGAGCCTGGTGGCCGCGGCGGGTGTGCGGGCCGAGGCCTTGCCGGGCTTCGAGCCCGCCGGCCCCCGCAAGGCGATCTTCTTCGATCCCCCGAAGATGCGGGTCGGCATCGTCACCTGCGGCGGGCTCTGCCCGGGCATCAACGACGTGATCCGAGGCCTGGTGATGGAACTCTCGTTCCACTACGGCGTGCAGCGGATCTACGGCTTCCGCAACGGCTACCAGGGATTCATCCCCAAGTACGGCCACGACGTGATGGACCTGACCCCCGAGGTGGTCTCCGGCATCGACGAGGACGGCGGCACGATCCTCGGCACGTCCCGGGGCGGCCAGGACGCGGGCGAGATCGTCGACTGCCTCGAGCGGATGAACATTTCCGCCCTGTTCGTGATCGGCGGCGACGGCACCCTCCGCGGCGCGATGCAGATCGCGGCCACCGCCCTCGACCGCGGCACGAGGATCGCGGTCGTCGGGATCCCCAAGACGATCGACAACGACATCCCCTACATCGACCAGAGCTTCGGCTTCCAGACCGCGTTCAGCGAGGCCACGAAGTCGATCCGCTCGGCCCACGTCGAGGCCAAGGCCTCGCCCAACGGGGTCGGTCTCGTGAAGCTCATGGGACGCCACTCGGGATTCATCGCCTGCTACGCGTCGCTCGCCGAGCCCGACGCCAACTACGTGCTGATCCCTGAGGTGCCGTTCGCGCTCGAAGGTCCGGGCGGCTTTCTCGCCCATCTGCTGGAGCGGGTCCGCCGGCGGGGCCACGCGGTGATCGTCGCGGCCGAGGGGGCGGGGCAGGACCTCGTCCAGGATGCCGGCACGGGGGTCGATGCCTCGGGCAACAGGAGGCTCGCCGACATCGGCACATTCCTGAAGGGCAGGATCACCGACCACTTCGCAACCGCGGGCGTGGAACTCAACCTCAAGTACATCGACCCGAGCTACGCGATCCGCAGCGTGGAGGCGAACCCCTACGACAGCGTCTACTGCCTCAGGCTCGCGCAGAACGCCGTCCACGCCGCAATGGCGGGGCGGACGGGCATGGTGGTGGGCCGCTGGCGGGGCCGCTTCGTGCACATCCCCATGGCCCTTGCGGTCAGCCACCGAAACCAGGTGGAGCCAAGCGGCGACCTCTGGCTCTCGGTCCTGGAGGCTACTGGCCAGCCGCGAACGTTTTCCTAGGCCAAGCGGCGGCCCCGCCCACCGCGATCAGGCCGACGATCACACCCGTCGCGAGATCGGTGCCCTTCGTCGCCACCAGGCTCCACCAGGTGCCGCCGTCCGGACCATGGGCGGCCGCATGCCCCATCAGCCGGCTCACGGTCTCGTGGATCCACGGCAGGCCATGCGCGATGATCCCGCCGCCCACGAGGAACATGGCGAGCGTGCCCGCGATCGAGAGCACCCGCATGAGGACCGGCGCCGCGCCGAGGAGCATTCGACCGATGCCGCGGCTGATGCGGCCGCCCCGGATGAGCACCGCTCCCAGGTCGTCGAGCTTGATGATCGCGGCCACGAGCCCGTAGACGCCGATGGTCATGGCCACGGCGACCGCCGCGAGCACGCCCACCTGCACGGCCAGGGGCATGCCCGCCACCACGCCCAGCGCGATCACGATGATCTCGCCCGAGAGGATGAAGTCGGTCCGGATCGCGCCCGCGATCCGCGTCCGCTCGGAATCGGTGCCCTCTGCCGGGCCGGGAACCGCATGCGGGTCCTCCGTCGGCGGATCGCCGTGGCGGGCCATCCGCAGGGCGTTGTGGAGCACCTTCTCGACGCCCTCGTAGCAGAGGTAGGCGCCGCCCGCCATCAGGATCGGCATGATCGCCCACGGTGCCAGCAGGCTCACCGCCAGCGCGATCGGCACCAGGATCAGCTTGTTGACGGCGGAGCCCCTCGCCACGGCAAGGATCACCGGCAGTTCGCGTTCCGCCTGCACGCCCGCGATCTGCTTCGCGTTGAGGGCGAGGTCGTCGCCCACCACGCCCGCCGTCTTGGCCGCGGCAACCTTCGTCATGGTGCCCACGTCGTCGAGCACCGACGCGATGTCGTCGAGCAGCATCAGCAGGCTGGCAGGCATCGTTGATCCCTCCACGAGGCGCCGCACGCGGCGGACGGCCGCTGCAGGCTCACTTCCGGCAGCGGTGGAGCGTCATCAGGGCGTAGCCGGTGCCGTAGGGCTGATGGTAGTCGTAGAGCGGGTAGTCCCACCACGAGCCGTCGGCATCCTGCACGTCGAGGATGATCCGCGCGAGATTTCCCCGGTAGCCGTCTGCCACCTCGTGCGGGAGCACCTCGAGCACCCGCGCGGCGTAGTAGTGGCCGAAGAAGTAGAAGTAGCCGGCGACCTGAAAGAACGACTCGTGCGGGATCGGCCGCTTGCGTCCCAGTTCCAGCCAGCCGTTGCGGACGACGAGCCGGTCGAGCCACTCCTCGAGCACCGCATCGGTGATCCGCTCGTCGCCCCAGAGCCGCAGCGCGAGGTTGCAGGCCTGGCTGCGGCCGAGGCTGCCCCCGGGCCGGTTGACCGCCCGCCGCGGCTGCCAGCGGAGGTAGGAGCCGTAGAGGTAGCTGAAATCCGGGAGCATCTGCGCCTTGGTGGCCTCGACCGCCCGCCGCACGAGCTTCTCCGGGGGCTCCACGCCGATCTCCCTCGCGTCGTGGAAGGCGACGAGCACGGCCGCGTTCACGAAACTCGTCGACGACGACGCCGGCCGCTGCGTCCCCACCGTGAAATCGTAGTAGCCCCAGCCCCCCTGGGCCGACTCGTACCGCAGGAGCTTCGCGTACTGCCCCCGGATGAGTTCCGCGATCCGCTCGCGCCGGGCCGCGTCGTCCGGACGGCGTCCGTGCATCGCCACGAGCGCCTGAATTCCATAGGCGTGGGCCCAGACGTTGTAGATGAGCGCAGGGTCGTCGCGGCGCACGGCCGGCAGATGCTCCATCAGCCAGCGTTCGCCCCGCTCGATCGCTTCGGCGACGGCCGGCGAGCCATCGGCCTCCTCGATGAGCCCCTGCACGGCGAGCGCCGTCGTCGCGGCCCGAAAGCCGAAGTGTGAGCCGACCCCGGCGATGATGTTGAGGTCCTTCGTCCGTTCGGCCGAGCCGAACGAGCCGTCACGATTCTGGCAGCCCACGAGAAACGCCCGGCCGCGGGCCACGGCTGCGTCGATCTCCGCGGCGGGCACGTCCACCGGCTGCGACTTTCGGTCTGCCGGGGCCAGGGCCGCTGTCGGCTCGATGATCGTCGCCGGCGTTTCCCCCCGGACCTCGAGACCGAGCGAGCCGATCGCCGCGATGATGACGAGCCTCGCGATCACGGCTTGCTGGTCCGCACGCGGTCGCCGACCGCCACGCCTTCGAGGATCTCGGTGCGGCCGCCGGCCGAGAGGCCGACCTTCACGGGCCTCTTCACCGGCTTGCCGTCGGCGGGCACCACGAACACGTGGCGGGTGCCGTCGTCGTCGCGAAACACGGCACCGCTCGGCACGGTCACCGCCTCCGGACGCTTCGCGACCACGCAGCGTGCCTGCCCGGACATCCCCGGCAGGAGCTTCGGCCCGCCCTCGCGGGGCGAGACGGCGAAGATCGCCTCGAAGCTTCCATCCCTCGGCACCGGCACGAAGGGCCCGAGCGTCACGGGCACGTCGGTGTCGGGGTAGCCGGTCGGTTCGGCGAGCCCGGCGAGCCCCGTGGTCAGGAGGTGCAGGTCCTTCTCCTCGATCTTCGCCCGGAACTGCAGGCGGTCGGGGTCGAGGATCGTGAAGTCGAGTTCGCCGGGCTGCACCGGCTGACCGACGACCGCCTTCGCGGCCACCGCGGCGGTGCTCCACGCCCCCTCGCGGAAGCGGCCGAAATACACCATGCCGGCCCGCGGGGCCCGGAGCGTCGCGGCGGCCCGGTCGGCCTCGAGCTCGGCGAGTCGCCGCAGCGACGCGGCCCGCTCGTGCTCCTGCTTCGCGAGGGCGAGCTTCTTCTGTGCGAGCAGCAGCGGGAGGGTGACTCGCGACTTCTCGAGGGCGATCGCGGCCTTTTCCGCCGCCCGCCGGGCCTCCGTCTCACGCCTCGGGATGCCGAGCGTGAGCGACTCTTCCGACGCCTCCTTGATCCGCTTCAGCGACTGCTCCGACTGCTCGACGTCGAACCGCGTGCGCTGCAGGATCATCTCCTCCGTCTCCTCGGTGAGGTCCTTGTCCTTGTACATCCGCTCCAGTTGGGTGAGCTCCTCCCGGGCGTACTTCAACCGCTCTTCCGCCCCCCGCACCGCGAACCGCGACTGCTCCTCGGAGGCGGCTTTCTCCACCGCCAGAAACCGGGCGAGGTCCTCGGCCGCCACCCGCGCAGCCCGCTCCGCCTCGGCCATCTCGATCGGGTGAAGCGCCTCGGCGGCCGGCACGTCCTTGCGGGCCACCTCGAGCGCCGTCTCCCCGAGCACCAACTCCACCTTGAGGTCGGCGATCGCCTGGTCGAGCTTCTCGGTGTCGAACTCGACGACTGGATCACCGGCGTTCACCCGGCTCCCGTGCGACACCACCCGCACGACGTCGAGGGCCTGCCCCCACGCCTTGGGCCGGAACTCGACGACTGCGTAGTCGACCGGCTCGAACGACCCCTTGGCCGAGAGGGCGGACTCGAACGGGCCCCGCTCCGCGGCGACCGTGTCGGCCGGCTTCTCGGCGGCCGTCTTTGCCGGCGGCTCATCGGCCCGAAGGAGGTGGGAGGGCCCCACCTTCATCACGACCATCACCACCGCCATCGCGGCCCACCACGCACCGGTTCGCCCCATCGTCACCCCTCGCTGAAAACGTGATCCCCGCGGGCCGGCGAGCCTGGCCACTCCGGCTCGCATGAGGCCGACCGGACTGTACCATAACGGAACGACTGTCCCCGCCGCCCGCCGCCGCCACGATGCGACCACGCCACGCCACCGACGACCTCCGCATCGCGGAGATCAAGGAACTCTCGCCCCCGTCCCACCTGCTTCGCGAGTTTCCCTGCACCGAGACGGTGAGCGGGGTGGTTTCGGCCGGCAGGACGGCGATCCACGCGATCCTGCACGGCGACGACGACCGGCTCGTCGTGGTGATCGGCCCCTGCTCGATCCACGATCCCGAGGCCGCGGTGGACTACGCGAAGCGGCTGGCCGCGGAGCGGGACCGGCTTCGCGCCGATCTCGAGGTGGTGATGCGGGTCTACTTCGAGAAGCCCCGAACGACGGTCGGGTGGAAGGGGCTCATCAATGACCCCGATCTCGACGGCACGTTCCACATCAACAAGGGTCTCCGGGTCGCCCGCGAACTGCTCGTCGAGATCAACGAACTCGGCGTGCCGGCCGGCTGCGAGTTCCTCGACATGATCACCCCGCAGTACATCGCCGACCTGGTCGCGTGGGGGGCGATCGGGGCCCGCACCACGGAGAGCCAGGTGCACCGCGAACTCGCCTCGGGCCTCTCCTGCCCCGTCGGTTTCAAGAACGGCACCGACGGCAATGTGCGGATCGCCGCCGAGGCGATCCTCGCCGCACGACGCTCGCACCACTTTCTCTCGGTGACGAAGGGGGGGCACACCGCGATCGTGTCCACGAAGGGCAACGACGACTGCCACATCATCCTCCGCGGCGGCTCCGCCCCCAACTACGATGCCGCGAGCGTGGCGGCGGCCTGCGACGTGCTCGCCCGACACGGGCTCGACGCCCGGCTGATGATCGACGCGTCCCACGGCAACTCGTCCAAGCAGCACGAGCGGCAGCTCGACGTCGCCGACGCGATCGCCATCCAGCTCGAGTCCGGCGAGCGACGGATCGTCGGCACGATGGTGGAGAGCAATCTGGTGCCGGGCCGTCAGGACCTCGTGCCCGGGAGGCCGCTGGCCCGCGGCTGCTCGATCACCGACGCCTGCCTCGGCTGGGACGAGAGCGTGCGGCTCCTCGACCGGCTCGCCGCCGGGGTCCGCGGCCGCCGGTCCCATGCCACCACGGCCCCCGCCCATCACGCCCCCGCCCGCACCTGACGAGAGCACCACCCACGCCACCATGACTGATCTGCCGCTCGAAATCCCGGTCACCGACGCCGCCGCCGCGCTTCGCGGCTCCGCTCCGCCGCTGCTGCTCGACTGCCGCACGCCCGAGGAGCATCAGACGGCGAGGATCGCCGGCGCGGTCCTGATCCCGATGCAGGAACTCCCCGAGCGCGTCGCCGAGCTCGCCGGCCAGGAGGCTGCGTCGATCATCGTGCACTGCCACCACGGCATGCGGAGCCTGCGAGTCGCCACGTGGCTCCGCGACCGCGGATTCACCAAGGCCCAGAGCATGGCTGGCGGGATCGACGCCTGGAGTGAGCAGGTCGACCCGACGGTGCCGAAGTACTGAGCCGCACGTCAGCCGTAGAGCAGGGCTCCGGCCCGCCGGTCGATGAAGGACCGCTCCTCCGCCGCCCATGCCGCGGCGATCTCGGGGGCATCGACGCCCGCCTCGATGGCGAGCCGCTCGCGATCGGATCCGAACAACAAGTCGATCGCGATCGGGTCCGACACGAACTCGTAGGTCTCCGTCCGCCAGGCAAAGGCCTCCGGATTCTGCCGCCGCATCTCGGCGAGCAGCGCAAGGCTCGTCCGCACCGGCTGGAAGGTGCGGCGGTCGGTCACGTGCACCTGCACGCCGCCGCAATCGATTGCGGCGTGCTTCTGGAAGGTGGGGCGAAACGTCAGCGGCCGAAACGCCACGCCCGGCAGGTCATGGGAGGCCATGCGGCTGGCGAGGGCCGCGCCGTCGATCCAGGGGGCTCCGCAGATCTCGAAGGGTCGCGTGGTGCCCCGGCCCTCGCTCAGGTTCGTGCCCTCGAAGAGGCACTGACCGGGATAGACCACCGCGGTGTCGATCGTCGGCATGTTGGGCGAGGGCAGCACCCACGGCAGGCCGCACTCCTCGAACGGCATTCCCCGCCGCCAGCCCTCCAAGCGGACCACGTCGAGCCCCTCCCGGTCGAGCCCGAGTTCGCCAGCGTAGAGGGTGGCAAGCTCGCCGATCGTGAGCCCGTGGCGGATGGCGATGTCGTGCGCGCCCACGAAGCTCCCGAATCCTGGCCGCAGTGCCGGCCCCTCGACGGCGTCACCGCCGAGGGGATTCGGACGGTCGAGTACGACCACACGGATGCCCCGCGACACCGCCGCCTCGAGGCAGTATTTCATGGTCGCCTGGAAGGTGTAGTAGCGGCTGCCGACATCGACCATGTCGATCACGAGAGTCTCGATTCCATCGAGCTGCTCAGCCGTCGGCCGCAGGCTGGCGGCCGTGGTGCCGTAGAGGCTCCAGGTGCGTGGCCCTGCCGACGGCATGCCGGTCCCCACCGCCTCGAGATCCTGCGCCGCCCCGGCGAGCCCATGCTCCGGGCCGAAGACGGCGGCCAGTTCGACGCCAGGGGCGGACGACAGCAGGTCGACCGCGGTGCGGAGGCTCTGGTCCGTGGCGGCTGCATGCGTCACGAGGCCGACCGCTCGACCCCGGAGGCGATCGAACCCCTCGCGCACCAGCACGTCGAGCCCCGTGACTACCATCGACTCTCCTTCGCGTGCGCCCGACTCGGCCATGACCAGCCTCGCGTCCGAGCGGGTGCCACGTGCCGCCTGAGTCGCGTCCGAGTTTCCCTCGCAGGGTATCCTTGCGGAGAGCCTCGAGGAAGAGACGAAGGGAAGTCGGGTTATGCCTGCGCGGCGTCGAACGATACGCCTGATGACGCTCGCCCTCCTCGCCGCGGCCTGCATCACCGGCCGCACCGAGGAGCGGGCCTGGCTCGTTCCGCCGGCCCTCCGTCCTGGCGACACCGTCGCGCTCGTCGCTCCCTGCGGAATACCCGAGGCGGCCGATGTCGACCGGTTCGCGAGGTCACTCGAAGCGGCCGGGTTCCGTGTGGACATCGATCCACGCCTCCCCGACCGCCGCCATCGCTACCTCGCCGGCACCGACGACCAGCGGGCCGACGAGCTCAACCGGGTCCTGAGGGATCCCGCGATCCGCGGGGCCTTCGTGCTGCGGGGAGGCTTCGGCCTCACGAGGATCCTCGATCGACTCGACTACGAGGCGCTCCGACGCGATCCGAAGGTCGTCGCCGGATACTCGGACGTGACCGGCCTCCACCTCGCCATCGCCCGCCAGGCCCGGGTGGTGACGTTTCACGCGCCCATGGCCAGCGCGGTCCGTGCCGCGGGCCCCGAGCCGTCGTTCGCGGAGCGGTCGTTCCGCGACATCCTCCTGCTCGATCCCACGGCAGCGCGACGCACCGTGCCCGTGCCCGCCGATAGCCCGGTGAAGACCGTCGTCGGCGGACGCTGCGAGGGCCGGCTCGTCGGTGGCAACTTGTCGCTGATCACCGCCACGCTCGGCACACCCTACGCCATCGACCCCGTCGGCGCGGTGCTCTTCCTCGAGGACGTGGACGAGCGGCCCTATCGCGTGGACCGGATGATGTCGCATCTCCGCCTCGCGGGCGTCCTCGACGAAGTGGCGGGGGTCGTGCTCGGACGCTTCACGTGCAAGGATCCGGACGAGCAGGCGCTCCAGCGCGACGTGGTGCTCGACTTCTGCCGGTCGATCGGCTGCCCGGTGATGGCCGACTTCCCCTGCGGCCACGTCGCCGACAACGTGACGCTGCCACTCGGCGCCCGCGTCGCCCTCGACGCGGATGCCGGCACGCTCACGATCCTCGAGCCGAGCTGCGGTCCACCGGGCCGGTAATCCGCTCAGCCGGCCGTGCGACGCGACCGGACGTCCGGAGTGGCGGGAAGCGCGGCCTCCCAGTTGATCCCGTACGTGGCGAAGGCCGAGGCGACCGCGGCCTGCCGAGCGGCGTCTCGCGAGCCCGCGATCCGCGCGCCCGAACCGGCCGTCGCTGCCGCCGCGAGGGCGAACCGCACCTGGTAGACGCCGGTCGAGCCGTTGCGACCGGAACCGGCCCGCGTCGGCGAGTACGACGAGTTGCCGTAGCCCGAGATGCCCACGTAGTAGGTGCCGGCGGTCGTCGCCCGGAAGGAGATGTAGCTGTCACGCGACCCGCCGAAGTCGTCGTTGGCTGCCACCTGCCTGCCCGAGGCGTCGAACAGCCGTGCGTAGCTGTCGAGCGTGGATCCGCCGGAGAGCGACCTGGCATCGACGTCGATGACGAGCGTCTGGCCCGCGGCGAGCACGACCCGGTAGAGATCGACATCCCGGGACCCGTAGGAGCCGTCACCGATCCGGCCCGCGAGCCGCACCTCGCCCGAGGTGATCCCGAGGTCCGCCGACGTCGCCAGCGTGTCGCCCGCGTCGGTGAGCGTGGCGGCCTGCGTCACCCAGGTGTCGCTCGCCGCGGTGGCGAATGCCGTGCCGCCGTCCACGGCCGAGATCCCGCTGCCAGTGGCGTTGATCGTGAGCACGTAGGTGCCCGCCGATGCCGTGGCGGTGGACAGACCGTTGACCGTCCAGCGGACGTTGTCGGTCGTGGTCACGGTGACGCCCGCCAGGGATACGGCGGTGCCGCTGCGGGTGAGCGTGAAATCGGCGGCATCGACGCCGTTCACGGCCCGGCTGAACTGCACGACCACCGCCGACACCGAGGTGGTGCGGGGGTCGGGCGAGATGTCGACGACGTCGGCCGTGGGCGCGGGCAGGGCGGCGCTCACGGTGAGCGTGTAGCCGCCCGTGGTCGAGCCGGTGGTGCCGCTTCCGGCCGTGGCGGCGGCATACGTCGAGTTGCCGTACGACGACACGCCGATGTAGTAGGTGCCCGACGTCGGCACGGTGTACGACACCAGGCTGTCGAACGACCCGCCGGCATCGTCGTTGGCCGCGAGCTGCGAACCGGACGCAGCGAACACCCGCAGGTAGGAGTCGAGCGACGACGGCGTGGCCAGGGAACTGGCGTCGATGTCGGCGGTGAGCACCGTGCCGGCCGCGAGGGTCACGGCGTAGAGATCGACGTCGGCGGCGGTGAAGGCACCGTCCCCGATCGTGGCCGATACCGTGGCCCTTCCGCCCGACAGGGTCACCGGTGTGGCCGTCGCGAGCGAGTCGTTCGGCTCACCCGCGCCGGACGGCGGCGGCGGGGGCGGAGGCGGCGGCGGGGGCTCCGTGCCGCCGAGCGCGGCGAGAGCGGCCGACGCGTTCACGAGGCCTCCGGTGGCGACCTTTCCAGCCAGCGCCGCAACCGGCACGGCCGTCGAGAGGATGGCCGAGCGGATCTGGGCCGCGGTCGCCTGCGGGTTGGCCGCCGCGAGGAGCGCGACCGTGCCCGTGACGTGGGGCGTGGCCATGGAGGTGCCGCTGTACGACGCATAGCCGGCGTTGGGCACGGTCGAGTAGATGCCCACGCCCGGAGCGGCGACATCGACGGTGGTCGCCCCGTAGTTCGAGAACGAGGCCAGCCGGTTGGAGGCGTCGGTGGCCGCCACGGAGATGATGGCGTCGCTCGGGTAGTTCGCCGGATACGACGGCGTGGTGTCGTTGTTGGTCGCCTCGTTGCCGGCGGCCGCCACGCAGACGATGCCGGCGGTCCCGCCGTTGGCGATCGCATCCCGCAGGGCATTCGAGGCTCCCCCGCCGCCCCAGCTGTTGTTCGTGGCCACGACGTTCACGCTGAAGCTCTGCCGCATCCGGGTGGCGTAGTTGACCGCCGCGATCGCCCCGCTGGTGGAGCCGCTGCCGTCGGCACCGAGGAACTTCAACGCCATCAGCGACACGTTCCACGACACGCCGACGACGCCCACGCCGTTGTTGCCCACGGCGCCGATCGTGCCGGCAACGTGGGTGCCGTGTCCCTCGTCGTCGAACGGGTCGGCGTCGTTGTTGGCGAAATCCCAGCCGTGCACGTCGTCGACGTAGCCGTTGCCGTCGTTATCGATCCGGTCGCCCGCAACCTCGCCCGGATTCCGCCACATGTTGGCGGCGAGATCGGGATGGCGGTAGTCGATTCCGGTGTCGATCACACCCACGACGACCGACCGCGACCCGGTGGTGGTGTCCCAGGCCTCGGGCACGTCCATATCGGCGTCGGTCACGCCGCCAGTCTGTCCGGTGTTGTGGAGGCCCCAGAGCCGCGAATACGACGGATCATTCGGAGTCGCCGCGGTCGTGATCACGAAATCGGGCTCGACGTACCGCACGCCGGGCGTGGCGGCGGCCCAGCCCTGCACCTCGGCCACGCTCGCTGCCGGGGCGCGAAGCGCGAGAAATCCGCCGCCGAGGGAGGTGGCGGTCCAGCCCTGCTTCACCCCCAGCGATGCCGCGTCTGCCCGCACGATCCAGGAGTCGGCCCGGGCCGCCACGGCCCGGCCGTCCCAGTCGATTTCGCGAACGCCCTGACCGACGTCGGCCGCGAGGAGCATCCTCGGCTCGAGCCGCTCCAGCCGGGGCAGCCTGGCAGTTCGACGACGACGCAGATGGGCGGGACGGGAAGGGGTCATCGTGACCTCACAAAGGATGGGAGCGCGGCCGCGGTCACCCCGCCACCGACGTCCTTAAGTATGCGCCCTGCCTTGGAGGAAGGGTATGCCGATCCCGCCCCTCCGCCAAGGTGCCGCCCAAGCGGGCTTTTCATCATCGGCCAACGAACCGGTAGTCGCCGGAGCCGACCTCGAGGAGCACCTCACCCGGACGCTCCTCCACCACCTTCACGCCCGGTACCTGGCCGCCCGCCACGGGCCGGCCTTCGAGGAACTTTCCGGCCCAAACCGCTTCGCCC
>CAIKWU010000428.1 GCA_903831155.1 uncultured Planctomycetaceae bacterium
CTCAGCGACGACAACCTCCTCATCACCGCGCTCGCCGCACGCGGCCTGTCGGCGGTTCGCATCGACTGGGCCCGCGACGACGTCGACTGGTCGGCGTTTCGCGTGGCGGTGTTCCGGACGACGTGGGATTACTTCGACCGCTTTGCCGAGTTCACGGCCTGGCTCGAGCAGGCGGAGCCGCTCGTGGGGCTGTGCAATCCCGGGCCGCTCGTCCGCTGGAACCTCGACAAGCACTACCTGCGGGATCTCGCCACGCGGGGCGTGCCGGTGGTGCCATCGCGGTTCCTCGAGCAGGGGCAGCCGGCCTCGCTTGCCGACCTCCTCCGCGAGACGGGCTGGTCGCAGGCGGTCGTGAAGCCGTGCGTGTCGGGAGCCGCGCGGCACACCTACCGGGTGGACGACTCGACCGCCGACCGCGTGCAAGGAGTGCTCGACCCGCTGCTCGCCCGCGAGTCGTTCCTCCTGCAGCCGTTCGTCGCCGATGTCGTGACCACCGGCGAGGACACGCTCGTCGCGATCGCAGGTCGCGTGACCCACGGCCTGCGGAAGCAGGTGAAGCCCGGCGACTTCCGCGTGCAGGACGACCACGGCGGCACCGTGCACGCCCTCGAGCCGACTGCCGAGCAGGTGGCGCTGGCGGAGCGGGCGCTGGCGGCCTGCGACACGCTGCCGGCCTATGGGAGGGTGGACATGGTCCGGCTCCACGACGGGAGCCTCGCCGTGATGGAGCTTGAACTCATCGAGCCGGAGCTCTGGCTGCGGCTCCATCCGCCTGCAGCCGAGGCTCTTGCCGCCGCGGTGGCCGACGCGATCTCGGCTCTGTAAGTCGGAGGACGGGCGATGGCGAAACGTTCACGCAGGACGCGGCGCCTCCCTGGGTTGCATCACCGGGTCTACTGCATCGAGCTCCACACCAAGGTGCGGGGCGAGCGGAAGTTTCAGCGACAAAACCGCTACACGACCCCCTCAATGACGTGTCTCTACGTCGGCTCCACCGGCCTCGATCCGGCCGTCCGCTTCGAGAACCATCTCCGCGGCCACAAAGGCTGCCCGCTCGTGCAGAAGTACGGGCTCTGTCTTCGACCAGACCTGTACGCCGACTTCCCGGCGATGAGCTGGAAGGATGCGGTGGCGACCGAGGTGGCCTGGGCGCAGGAACTCCGTGAACTGGGCTACGCCGTCTACCAGAACTGACGCCACGATCTCGGCAGACGCGGGGAGATCATCCGGCCATCGCTCACGGCTTCACGGCAGCCGCTCCGCTTGGCCCGGTCGATCGGACCTTCTGGCGGATGCGCTCCACGGTGCGACGGGAATACTCCTCGCTCTTGCCGAGGTCGAGCGCGGCGGCGGCAGGCCAGAGTGGCCGCGTGACCTCGCCGAGGTCGTCGATCGCCACGAGCGCGGCCACGCGGATGTCGGGATCGGTCGTGGGAATCTCGGCCGCAAACGCCGCGCGGGCCTGATCGGCGGCCGCGGCGCCGCACCGCAGGAGCCAGGTGGCCGCGGCGATGCGGACGGCCGGATCGGTGTCGACGAGCCGCGGCGTGAGCGCGGCGGTCGGGTCGCCGCCCGATCGCTTCGCAGCCCAGCCCGTGCCCGCCACCGCCCACCAGCGGACCGCTGCGTCGTCGCTGGCGAGCCGGTCGGCGAAGAAGGCGGCGTCGCGGCCGTCGGCCACGGCCCACGCGGTGTCGAGGATCGCGTCGTAGCGGGCGCGGGCGACGGCCGCGTCGCTCCCATGAAAAATCGCCCATTCGCTGCCGGCCTTCCGGCCCTCGGCCCGGAGGATCGGCTCGGGGAGGATGCCGGTGTCGAACGAATCCCGCATCCACGACCGCACGGCCTCGCGAAGCCGGGCGAGATCACCTCGGTGGTTCGGGTCCGTGGCGAGGTCGCGGAGCTCATCCGGATCCCTCGTCACGTCATAGAGCTCGTCGCCCGGGCGGATCGTGCGGGCGAACCATGTCGCGCCGGGAGGCAGGCCTCCAGCCGTGCGGACTGCGCGGAGTTCGTTCGTGATCGCCACGCCGGTCGCGTAGTCGGGGAGGTCGTCGCCGTCGAGCCAGGGAAAGAAGTTGCGGACATAACGGAAGCGGGCATCACGGGCGGAGCGGCCGAAGCCCGGCGGGGCGTCCATCCGGTCGCGGGCCGCGATCACGACGTCTCGGGCTGTCGCGCCGTCTCCGAGAAACGGTCGTCCCTCCATCCATTCGGGTCGAGTCACGGCGGCCAGCGCCAGCACCGTCGGCCCCAAGTCGAGCAGGCTCACGAGCTGCGAGGTCGTGCCGATGGGCTCGCCGCCGCCGGGCAGCCGCGCCAGATGCCGCCACTTCTCCGGCACGTGCACGAGCAGCGGGACCCGCAGCCCGTGCTCCGTGAGCGAACGCTTGCCGTGCGGGATCCCTTCGCCGTGATCGCCCCAGAAGAAGACGATGGTGTCGTCGGCGAGACCGTCGGCGTCGAGCTCGTCGAGAATCCGGCCGACGTCGGCGTCGAGGGCCGCGGCGAGCTCCAGCCGCTGGGCAAGCGATCGGCGGATCACGGGCGTGTCGGGATAGTACGGGGGCACGGTCACGTCGCCCGCCTCACGACGGGCCTCGGTCGGCAGGCTGGTGCGGACCTTCTCCGGCGTGTCGCCGAACAGGCCGCTCTCGTGCGTGACGTTCAGGTTGAAGACGGCGCAGAACGGCTGGTCGCGGGTGGGGCGATTCCGCCAGTGGGCCTTGCCGCTCGACTGGTTCCAGCCCGCGTCGAACGACGGGGCGAGGTTGTAGTCCGTCTTGGCGTTGTTCGTGCACCAGAAGCCGGCGTCGCGGAGCAGCTTTGGAAACCCGACCACATGCGGCGGCGCGGTCGCCCTGCACCGCATCGGCAGACTGCCGAGCGTGGTCGGCATCACGCCGGTGATGATCGCGCTGCGGGATGGGGCGCAGACGGGCGCGGCCGAAAACGCCGCGTCGAACCGCAGCCCCTCGGCAGCGAGCCGGTCGAGCCGGGGCGTGTGGGCACCCCCGCCGTAGCAGCCAAGCGTGCCGGCGGAGAGATCCTCCGCCGAGATCCAGAGAATGTTGGGCCACTCGGCCGCAGACGCAGAAAGGCAGACGGCGAACGCCGGGATCAGGCAAGCGAAAAGGGACCATCCCGTCATCCGGATCACCTGTAGTCGGTGAGAGAACCCGGGTTCCACGATACCCGCAGCGCGTTGAGCACCGCCACCACGTCGATCGCCTCCTGCAGCAGCGCGCCGGCGGTCGGCGGCAGCAGGCCCGCGGCGGCGAGCCCCATGCCGGCCACGCTCGCCACCATCCCGCCGACGGCGCTCTGCAGGGCGATCGACCGCATCCGGGAGGCGATGTGAAAGAGTTCGTCGACCCGTTCGAGCGAGCAGTCCATGATCACCGCACCGGCCGCCTCGCTCGTGACGTCGCTCGCCGCCCCCATCGCCACCCCGACGGTGGCCGCGGCGAGGGCGGGCGCGTCGTTGATGCCGTCGCCCACGAATACGACCGGCGCCTGACGGACCGCCTCCTCGACGATCTTCAGCTTGCCTTCGGGCTGGATGCCGGCGTGGACCTCGGCGATGCCGACCGTGTCGGCGAGCCACTTGACCTCGCTCTCGCGGTCTCCCGAGACGAGCATCACGCGATCGAGCCGATGGGCGGGACCGAGATGGCTGACGAACGAGTGGCCGTCGGCGCGAGGCGCGTCGCGGAACCGCAGGAGCGCCGCCACACGCCCGTCGATCACTACCACGCACTCCAGCCCACCGACGGCGGCAGGCAGCGCCGCGGCACCGGCCGGATCGGCGGCGGTGAGCTTCTGGCGGCTGGTGATCGACACCTCGTGTGGCCGTTCGCCATCGCCCGGCCGCTGGACGCGGCCCGTCAGCCCGCGGCCCGGCTTCTCGGCGAGTTCGTCCACCTGGAGCAGCCGGAGGCCCCGGGTAGCGGCGGCTTCGGTGACGGCCGCGGCGAGGGGATGCTTCGAGTAGGCCTCGAGGCTCGCGGCGATGGCCAGCGTGTCGTTCTCCGAGAGCGACGACAGGGCCACCACATCCGTGAGCTTCGGCGACCCGTAGGTGAGCGTGCCCGTCTTGTCGAAGATGGCCGTGCGGCAGGTGTCGAGCCGCTCGAGGATCGCCGGGTCGCGGATCACGATCCCCCGCTTCGCGGCCAGCGAGACCGCGCCGATGATCGCCACCGGGATCGCGATCAGGAGCGGGCAGGGCGTGGCCACCACGAGCACCGCCAGAAACCGCGTGGCCGACCCGCTGAAGTACCAGGCCGCCGCCGCGATCGCCACGGCGAGGGGCGTGTAGAAGGCCCCGAGCGCATCGGCCAGCCGCCGCAACTGGGGGCGCCGCTCCTCGCTCGTCTTCAGCACCTCCATGATCTTCGCGTAGCGGCTGTCGCCGGCGACCTTCTCGGTGCGGATCTCGAGCGCGGCCTCGCCGTTGATGGAGCCCGAGAGCACGGCCGACCCGGGAGCCTTCGCCATCCGGTAGGGCTCGCCAGTGAGATACGCCTCGTCCATCGCCCCGCGACCTGTCAGCACCGTGCCGTCCACGGGGCAGATCTCATGGGGGAGAACGACGATCACGTCGCCGACCGCCACGCTGGCCAGCGCGACGTCGGTGATGCCCGTCGCCGTCTTCCGGTGGGCGAGCGACGGCATTCGCCGCGCCAGCGCGGCGAGCACGTCGCCGGCGCGGCTCACCGCCCGGCGCTCGAGCGCCTCGCCGCCGGAGAGCATCAGCACCACGAGCACGCCCGCGAGATACTCGCCGAGGATCACGCTCGTGACGATCGAGATGCCGGCCAGCAGGTCGGATCCGAACGTGCCGGCAAAGAGCTTGGTGAGCAGATCCCAGACGAGCGGAATCCCACCGAGCACGAGCATCGCCGCGAGCGGCAGCTCGGCGAGCGTGAGGCCGCGGCCGGGAAACCAGTTCGCCGGATCGATCGGCCCGAGCGACACCGGCCGACCGCCGATGCCCAACCACGTGAGCACCGCCCAGGCGACGAGCGCCAGGATCGCACCCACGGCGATCGTCTCGGTCACCGGCCACGCGGGCCTCGACGCATGAGTGGGAGCCGCGGAGGAAGTCATCGCGGCCTCTCTAGCTGTGCATGCGGGCGAAGGGATCGCCGCGGTCGAGGATCTCGGCCTCCGCGGCGGCGAGTTCTTGGAGCCGCTGCTTCACGCTCGCCTCGGGCTGGAAGTTGCAGGCCAGACGGACATACGTGGAGTGGTGGCGGGCCTCCGACTCGAACAGGCTTCGGTAGAAGGTCGCGAGCTCCTCGTCGGCCACGTGGTCGGCGAGCACCGAGAACCGCTCGCAGCTGCGGGCCTCGATCAGCCCCGCCACGAGCAGCCGATCGACCGCCCTTGCCGGCTCGTCCTTGCGGATCAGGTCGTGAAGCCGGGCCCCGTAGGAACTCGGCTTCAGCTTCCGAAACGGCACGCCCCGCCGTTCGAGGATGTCGAGAACGAGGCGGAAGTGCTCGAGTTCCTCGTTCACGATCTCGGTCATGGCCCGCGCGAGATCGACGTGGTCGACGTAGGAAAAGAGCAGGTTCATGGCCACGCCGGCCGCCTTCTTCTCGCAGTGGGCGTGGTCGATGATGACGTCGTCAAGGGCGGCATCGACCTGGGCGAGCCAGCGGGGTGACGTGGGC
>CAIKWU010000429.1 GCA_903831155.1 uncultured Planctomycetaceae bacterium
GAGCACGGGGCGATGTTCTTCAGCGAGCACGAGATGTACGTGCTGCCTGCGTATCCGACGTCGCAGGTGCTCGACCCGACCGGTGCGGGCGATTCGTTCGCCGGCGGCATGATGGGCCACCTCGCGAGCAAGGATCGCTTCGATCCGCAGTCGCTGAAGGAGGCGCTTGCCTACGGCGTGGTGACCGCGAGCTACACGGTGGAAGACTTCAGCCTCGACCGCCTCGCGGCGATCGACCGCGGCGACCTCGACCGCCGCGTGGCCGAATACCGGCAGATGCTTACTTTTTGAGTCGCCGGCTGCGGGACGACGTGAGGTGCCTCGCCCGATTATTTCGCACGTCGCCGGGCGAGGCTTCCGGCCGCGGCGAGCGAAATCCTCGAAGGGTCGTCATCCTCACGCCGTCCCTCTGCCTGGCCGGGCACGCTCGCCATGAGCGTCCGCAGGCAGTCGGGTGAGCCGGGGCTCGGCGGCTGCTCGAGGAACTTCGAGCATTTCGCCCTCGCGGGTGGGAAGCGGACCAAGACGCTATGCGAAATGATCGCGTGACGAGACAGCTGCCGAGCGCCGGCTATTTCGCGTGGCTGTAGGAGTAGTTGCCGGCGATCACGGCCCGGGCGTCGGACGAGAGATCCGGATAGTGGGCCGAGAGGCCCTTCCAGACCGCCCGGTCGAACTCGTCGTTGTCGAGCATCCAGTCAACCTTCAGGGCTTCGCGCACGCGGCCCATGAAGAACTGCATCCGGAGGCGGAGCGTCTCGACGTCGGCACCGGAGCCGAAGGCGTCGCGCAGCCAGCCGGCCCGGGTTTCGGGCGAGCCGATGGGGTTGTAGCCGATCGCTTCGCCGGGGCGTCGCGGGCCGCAGTCGTGGGCCACGATCGCCCGGCTCATCTCGTCGGCGGTAAGGCCGCAGAAGCGGTCGGCCGGGATGCCGTACTGCCGCTCGAGGTCCTGCTGTCGGGCCGGGGCTTCGTCGCTCATGGGAAACGGCTCCGTCGGGAGGGTAGGCTGGCTCCATCATGAATCGACCGGCGAAGAAGGTGAAGCAGCGGGCAGGGCAGGAGGGCTGGGAGCCGCTCTTGGAGCTGCTGCGAAAGTTCCGCGACGACCGCGACTGGAAGCAGTTTCACAATCCGAAGGACCTCGCCGCCGCAATCGCGATCGAGGCTGGGGAGCTTCAGGAGCATTTTCTCTGGAAGACCAGGGAGGAAGTGGCCGCCGACCTCTCGGTGGCTGGGAGGCGGCAGGCCGTCGTCGACGAGCTCGCCGACGTGCTGATCTGCTCACTGCTGCTCGCCGACTGTCTGGGAGTCGACATCGACGAGGCTGTCAGAGCCAAGACGGCCGTCAACGCGAAGAAGTACCCGGTCAGCAAGGCCAGGGGCACGGCCCGAAAATACACCGAGCTCCGGGGTGGTTCGAGGGGCAGTGGCTCGGCGTGAGATGTCCGTGGCCCCGCGGCCGGTCGGCTCGCCCCGGCAAGAACTCAGCGAGGGGCTGCCCATGCCCCGAGAGCCGGGCTGTGGGAGCAAGCGGAGCCAGGATGGCGAAGCGCAGCGGACACGCAGTGAGCGGCGGGCAGGATGCCCGACGCGAACGTCCGGCGATGGGGCGTGGGCAGCCCTGAGCCCCGCGAACGTCCGGCGACGGTGCTCTGGCAGCCCCAGGCCGAGTCACGGCATCTGGCTCGGACAAAATCCCCCGCAGGAAGCCTCGGGGCCGACTTTCTGCGGACTGTACGGCCGTCCAGAAAATCTGCTTGCCAGACCGGCGAAGTGCCGATAGTATACCCGCGTTCAGTGTTCGGTTCCGCGGCAAATCGCTCGATTCATGGTGGCGAAGCAACCACCCCGACGACGTGCCGGGAAGCGTGGGAGATGGTCGCCATGGTGACTGCAGTTGCAGGAGCGAACTGACGGATGGGCAAAAAGGACGAAAAGGACCGCGAGAAGGATTCTCGCAAGACGAAGGTCGAGAAGGGCACGAAGGGCGGGTCGTTTCTCGACGAGAACCCGAACCTGCGAAACACGCTCGCGCAGATCGAGAAGGAGTTCGGCGAAGGGTCGATCATGCCGCTGGGTGCCGATGCCCAGGTGGTGATCGAGGGCATCTCGTCGGGCAGCCTGTCGGTCGATCTGGCCCTCGGCGGCAAGGGATTTCCGCGCGGCCGCATCATCGAGATCTTCGGCCCGGAGTCGAGCGGCAAGACTACGCTCGCGCTCCACGCCGTGGCCTCCGCCCAGCGGAACGGCGGAGTGGCGGCCTTCATCGACGCCGAGCATGCCCTCGATCCGAGCTGGGCGAAGAAGATCGGCATTTCGCTCGAGCGGATGCTCGTCAGCCAGCCGACGAGCGGTGAGGAGGCCCTGCAGATCGCCGAGCTGCTCATCAAGAGCAACTCGGTCGACATCATCGTGGTCGACTCGGTGGCGGCCCTCGTGCCGCAGAAGGAGCTCGACGGCGAGATCGGCGACACGGTGGTCGGCATGCAGGCGCGGCTCATGAGCCAGGCGATGCGGAAGCTCACGGGGGCCATCGCCAAGAGCAAGACGACCGTGGTCTTCATCAACCAGATCCGTGAGAAGATCGGCGTGATGTTCGGCAGCCCCGAGACCACGCCGGGCGGCAAGGCGCTCAAGTTCTACGCCTCCTGCCGCGTCGATGTCCGCCGGATCGGCACGCTCAAGGACGGCGAGGATGTCGTCGGCCAGCGGGTGAAGGTGAAGATCGTGAAGAACAAGGTGGCTCCGCCGTTCCGGGTCGCCGAGTTCGACATGATGCATGCCGACGGGATCAGCGTGGAGGGTGACATCCTCGATCTCGCGATCACAGCCAAACTCGTCGACAAGACGGGCACGTGGCTGAGGTACGGAGAGACGCACCTCGGCCAGGGGCGCGAGAAGGCCCGGCTGTTCCTGAAGGAGAACCCGAAGGTGGCCATCGAGCTCCGCGAAAAGATCCTGGCGTCCAAGGAGGCCGTGATCGCCGTGGCGGCCGACGGCGCCGCCGCCAGCGGCGACAGCAGCGGCGAGTGATCGCCGGCCACGCCGCCACAAGGCAGGATTCCCCCCAACCGCCCACGTGAGGCCGACCCAAGCGGCCGCTCGTGGGCGGTGTCGTTTTTGGGCCTGCGGGGTTTCGCGAGCCGGGCTTCGGGCGGCATCGCGTCGTCGCGAGGGCCACGGGTATAGTGTCGGCCCCGCCGGCTTTTCCGGCGCATCCACGGGAGCCCTGATTCAGACATGAAGGCCGACGACCTCCGCGAAGCGTATCTGGCATTCTTCGAGTCGAAGGGCTGCGTCCGCCGCCCCAGCGACGTGCTCGTGCCGCGGTGGGATCCGTCGGTGCTGTTCACGCCGGCCGGCATGAACCAGTTCAAGGACCACTTCCTTGGAAAGTGCAAGCTGGAGTTCACCCGGGCCACCACCTGCCAGAAGTGCCTGCGGACGGGCGACATCGACAACGTGGGGCGGACGCCGCGGCACCACACGTTCTTCGAGATGCTCGGCAACTTCTCCTTCGGCGACTACTTCAAGCGGGAGGCGATCCACTGGGCATGGGAGTTCCTGACGGCGAGGAACTGGCTGAACATCGCCCCCGAGAAGCTCTCGATCACCGTTTACCACGACGACAACGAGGCCTTCGCGATCTGGGCCGACGAGATCGGCGTGCCGGCCGCGAGAATCACGCGGATGGGCGAGGACGACAACTTCTGGCCCGCCAGTTCGCCTTCGCAGGGGCCTGACGGCGTGTGCGGCCCGTGCAGCGAGATCTTCTACCGGATGCCCGACGGGAGCGACGTGGAGATCTGGAACCTCGTGTTCACGCAGTTCAACCGCGTGGGCCCGCCCCCCGACAACCTCCACCCATTGCCCAGCCGCAACATCGACACCGGCATGGGGCTGGAGCGGACCTGCGCGATGCTCCAGGGAGTCGACTCGAACTTCCACATCGACATCCTGCGGCCGCTCGTCGAGGCGGTGGCGGAGGTCTGCGGCCGGCGGTATGAGCCGGCGACCGACGATGGCCGGCGGATGCGGCGGATCGCCGACCACGTGCGGGCCTGCACGTTTGCGATCCACGAGAACGTGATGCCGGGCAACAACGAGGAGAAGTACGTCGTCAAGCGGCTGCTGCGGCGGGCCGTGCTCGATGGGCGGCAGATGGGAATGCGGGAGCCGTTTCTCCACAAGCTCCCACCCATGGTGGCGGAGATGATGCGCAAGCCGTATCCGGAGCTCGGCGACACGACCGGCCGCGTGGGAAGCGTGATCGAGCGGGAGGAGGCTTCGTTTCTGGCCACGATCGACGGCGGGCTCGTCCGCATCGAGGCCCTGTTCAAGCAGCTCGGCTCGTCGGGCAAGGCGGTGGTGCCGGGCGGCGATGCCGCGGAGCTCTACACGACCTACGGCTTTCCGCCCGAGCTCCTGGAGACGCTCGCCGCCGAGCGGAACTGCGGCTTCGACTGGGACGGCTTCCGCAAGGCCATGGACGAGCACGGCCTGAAATCGGGCGCCGGCACCCGCGTGGAGGTGTTCACGTCGGGGCCGCTCGACGCCCTCAAGAAGACGATGCACGGCTCCGAGTTCGTCGGGTACGACGCGACCGAGGCCCAGGGGAAGGTGATCGGGATCATCGCCCAGGACTCGCTCTGCGACCGGCTCCAGGAGGTCGGGCACGCGCAGGCGGTGACGGTGGTGCTCGATCGCACGCCCTTCTATGGCGAGTCGGGCGGCCAGGTGGGCGACACCGGCCGGCTGACGTGGCCCGGTGGCGAGTTCGAGGTGGCCGACACGCTGCGGGAAGGGGGCTTCATGCTCCACGTGGGGCACCTGCGGCAGGGCACGCTCGACCTCGGGGCCACCGTGACCGCGGCAGTCGATCCCGAGCGGCGGGCGGCGCTGCGGCGGGCCCACTCGGCCACGCACCTGCTCCACGCATCGCTCCAGCACCACCTCGGCTCGCACGCCGTGCAGCAGGGCTCGAAGGTGGACGCCGACCTGCTTCGGTTCGACTTCTCCCACACGAGCTCCATCGACCACGACACGCTCTCGGCGATCGAGAGCATGGTCAACGGCAACGTGTTCGCGGCGGCACCCGTCACGGCCCAGTTGCTGCCCCTCGCCGAGGCCCGCCATGCGGGCGCGATGATGCTCTTCGGCGAGAAGTATCCCGACGTCGTCCGGATGGTGTCGATGGAGGGCGTGAGCCGAGAACTCTGCGGCGGCACGCACGTCACGAGCACGGGCCAGATCGGCCTCGTGCGGATCGTGGGCGAGGAGAGCGTTTCGGCCGGCACGCGGCGGATCACGGCAGTGACGGGCGCCAAGGCCCTCGATCGCTTCCGGCAGGCCGAGCGGACGCTCGCCGAGGCGGCAGGGGCGCTCAAGGTGCCGGTGGGAGAGCTTCCACACCGGCTTGCGGCGGTGGTGAAGGAACTCCGTGACCTCAAGAAGGCAAAGCCGGCGGCAGCGGGAGCCGCGCTCTCGGCCGACGATCTGCTGGCCTCGGCCTCGAGCGTCGGCGGCACGCGGATCGTGGTCGTCGACGCCAAGGGCAGCGACGCGGGGGCGATGCGGCAGTGCATCGACCTCTTGCGGCGAAAGGGAAGCCCGATCGCCGTCCTGCTCGGCAGCGTGGAGGGAGACAAGGTGACGCTCGTCGCCGGGATCTCCCGCGAGCTCGAGGAGCAGGGGCTCTCCGCCGGCAACTGGATCAAGGACGCGGCGACCGTGGTGGGCGGAAAGGGGGGCGGCCGTCCCGACCTCGCCCAGGCCGGCGGGAAGCTCGTCGACAAGCTGCCCGAGGCCCTCGCGGCGGCACGGCAGTCGATCGAGAAACTGCTCGGCGGTTAGATCCGCTTGCGGTGTGGCCGGAGAGACGCCCAGGCACACCAGACAGATTCAGGCGAGGAGGTCGGCGAACGCTCGAGGAGCACTGGGCCGCCCCGGCCCACGCGACGAGACTTTCGCCGCCGCCGGAGCGGGCGATTCACGGATGACGGAGTTGGCGGAAAGCCCTCAGGGAGCCATCGGATGGCGATCATCGTGCGCGGCCTGGAGACCCGGGCGGAGGGCGGCTTCTTCGACTGCGCCGCCCGGGTGACGCTCGACGGCCGTGAGCGGGAGATGACGCTCCGCCGATACGGCAATCATCCCGACCTGACCCGGCGGGAGGACACCTACGATCCGTTCGCCGTCGGCCTGCTGGTGCCCGCCATGATCCGCGGCGAGCCGCTGGTGATCGAGGGGGCCGTCGACGAGTTCCTGCTCCTGGCTCTTCGCAGCCTCGTCCAGGAGACGCTCCGGCTGATGGCCCCCGGCTGGAAGCGGGTCGCCGTGGAGGCCGAGTCGCGGCCCGCCCCTCCCACCACCGAGTGGTGGAAGGGGGCGGCGACCGCCATGAGCGGCGGCATCGACTCGATGCACCTGATGCGGCATCGCTTCCTCGACCCGGCGGTGCCCGAGCCGCTACGGGTGAAGACGCTCGTGCACCACCACGTCGGGGCCCACGGCGACGACGACCGCGTGTTCGAGGAGCAGGTTGCCCACGCGCGGCGGGTGGCCGACCGGCTGGGCCTGCCGCTCGTCGGTACGCGGTGCTCGTTCACCGAGGCGTATCGCGGCATGAAGTACATCCACAGCGTGCTGCCGCGGAACGTGGCCGCGTCGCTCGCCCTCGACCACCTGTTCGCGGTCTTTCACTATGGCTCCAGCGAGCCGCTCGGCGGCCGGCCGCGGATGACGAGGTTCGACGGGATCGCCACGCTCGAGCCGCAGCTGCTGCCGCTCTTCAACACCACGCGGGCCGTGTGGATGCAGTTCGGCGCCGATGCCACGCGGCTCCGCAAGACGGCCGACGTACTCGCCGAGGACCTGCTCTGCGGCGACCTGCTCGTGTGCATCCGCGGCTTCAGCCCCGACCGCAGGAACCTCAACTGCGGCCGATGCTACAAGTGCTGCCGCGTGCTGCTCCACGCGGAGGCCGACGGGAGGCTCGACGCGGTGTCTGGCACGTTCGACCTCGAGGGTGCCCGGCGGGGCCGGACCCACGCCCTCCTGCGGCTCGTGCACCGCTCGCTGGGCCCCTGGCGGAACGTCAACGAAACCGACCTCCTCAAGTACCTCCACGAGAAGCGGTTTCCGTTTCCCGCCTGGATGCGACCCGCCGTCGCGCTGTCGGTGCTGGTGCACGGCCCCCGACACAGCCTGAAGCCCTGACGCGGGTGCTTCGACCGGAGCGAGCTGAGCGAGGGGCTGCCCGTGCCCCGGGAGCCGGGCTATGGGAGCAAGCGGAGCCGGGATGGTGAAGCGCAGCGGACATGCAGAGAGCGGCGGGCAGGATGCCCGCCGCGAAGAAGAAGCAAGCACGCATTACTGAGTCCCTCAATTTAGTTCAGCAGATGTCAGCAGTGGGCTGGGTTTCAGTAGATGCGGCAAAACTGGAAGGAACATTTAAGCAGGTGCCCGACCGCGAAGACA